>DATBQN010000493.1:0-4407 GCA_036560825.1 Thermoanaerobaculia bacterium | reverse complement strand
CTTCCGATCTCCTACGTCGGCAACTTCCTCCACGCCATGTTCGGCAAAGGCGACGAGCCCTACGTGGTGCCGCCGGTGCTCGAGCGGGCGCTCAACCTCCTGCTCATCCTCCACGCCGACCACGAGCAGAACTGCAGCACCTCGACGGTGCGCATGGTGGGGAGCAGCCAGGCCAACCTCTTCGCCTCGGTCGCCGCCGGCATCGGCGCCCTCTGGGGCCCCCTCCACGGCGGCGCCAACCAGAAGGTCATCGAGATGCTGGAGCGCATCCAGGCCGACGGCGGCGATCCGCAGAAGTACGTCGAGATGGCGAAGGACAAGAGCTCCGGCTTCCGCCTCATGGGCTTCGGGCACCGGGTCTACAAGAATTTCGACCCTCGCGCCCGCATCCTCAAGCAGACCACCGACGAGGTGCTCGAGGAGCTCGGGGTCGAGGACCCGCTGCTCGACATCGCCAAGCACCTGGAGGCGGCGGCGCTCGAGGACCCGTTCTTCGTCGAGCGCAAGCTCTATCCCAACGTCGACTTCTACAGCGGCATCATCTACCGCGCCATGGGCATCCCCACCGACATGTTCACGGTGATGTTCGTCCTCGGCCGCATGCCGGGCTGGATCGCGCACTGGAAGGAGATGCGGGAGGACAAGAACACCCGCATCAACCGCCCGCGCCAGATCTACACCGGCCCCATCCGCCGCCCCTTCGTCCCCCTCGCCGAGCGCTCCTGAGCGCGGGCGCCCGGCCCACGGAGACAGCGCCGCGGCGAGCTGCTCCCGCGCGCGGTCGCGCTAGGATGCATCCGAACGACGCCGTACCCGGATCTCTGGAGGACGAGCCATGAGCGCGGGCAGGAGCCCTTTCGACATCGCCATCCCGATCTACCCGAAGGTCGACCTGCTGGACGTGGCGGCACCGCACGAGATGTTCAAGTGGATCAACTCCTACTCGGCGAGCCTCGCGGTCGAGGTGGCGCTGGTGGCCGCGCACGGCGGGGTCGTCGAGACGCGGGACGGTCTGAAGCTGACGCCCGACACGACCTTCGGGGAGTGCCGCGCCAAAGGGCGCCAGTTCGATCTCCTGTGGGTGCCGGGCGGCGATCCCGAGACGCTCAAGGCGACGATGGGCGACCCCGACTACCTCGGCTTCCTGCGCGAGCAGGCCGCCGCGGCGCGCTGGGTCACCTCGGTCTGCGAGGGCGCCCTCCTCCTCGCCAGCGCCGGCCTCCTCGACGGCTACGCGGCGACCACCCACTGGGCGTTCATCCCCTGCCTGCAGGCCTTTCCCGAGATCCAGGTCGCCGACGGCAACCCGCGCTTCGTCGTCGACCGCAACCGCGTCACCGGCGGCGGCGTCTCCTCGGGCCTCGACGAGGCGCTCGAGCTGGTGGGGAGGATCGCCGGCTACGAGGTCGCCGAGCAGGTCCAGATCGTCACCCAGTACCTCCCCGACCCGCCCATCCACGCCACGCTCCCCAAGGCCGAGGGGTGTCCGCTCTGGACGGTGAGCTGAGGGCCACTCAGCCGGTAACGAGACGGCCAATAGCGCTCGCGCGTGCCGATTCGGCGGACATCCTGACGGCATAGCCACGCCGGCGCCAATTTGGCGCCGCCGTCGCGCGGCGTGGTCTCGCCGGCCCACGGCGCGGCCGCGCCGGCTCGCGGCATGATCACGCCGAGCGCCGGCACGGCCGCGCCGAGCCTCGGCGTGGTCTCGCGCGGTGGATTCTTCATGATGACGACCGCCGGCGAGCCCATCTGACGCTCCGTCGCCGCCCCGCCGGGTGCCCGCATGGCCTCGCCGGCCACCGGCATAGCCCCGCCGAGCGCCAAATTGGCCTCGCGGGACCGCGGCGAGATGGGGTATCGGCTCGGCGAGGCCACGCCGCGAGCCGGCATGTTCACGCCGTGAGCCGGCATGTTCATGCCGACGCCCGACGCGGCCGTGCCGACGGTCGTCGTGCTCCCGCCGACAGCCGGAAAACCCGCGCCGCTGTCCAGCGAACCCGCGCCGCGACCCGGCATCATCACGCCGGCTGCCGGCATCCCTACGCCGCTGGTCGGCGAGGCTGCGCCGCGACCCGGCGAGACCATGCCGACCGTCGGCGAGGGCGCGCCGCGAGCCGGCAAATCCACGCCGCTCCGTTCACCGCAAGCTCGTTTCGGCTCAGCCGGCGTCTCAAGCGATGACCCCGACGCCGTCGTCAAGCTCCGCGCGCGCATCCAGCAGCTTGAGGACCATCACGCCCTCATGGTGGCCACCAACAAGGCGCACGTCCGTTTCTTGAAGAACCCCGCGAGCCTCGAGACCGCCGAGCTCCCGGAGGACATGAAGACTCTCATCCGCCTCTACAAACGTGGCTTCAGCTTCCTGCTCGGCGAAGCACAGAAGTAGGAAAGACGCCGGGAGGCGGCGCGATCCTTGCCGCCTCCCGGCGCCTTCGGCTGTCAGCGCGGAACCCACGGACCGTCGTGGGTAGGCCGAGAGACCGTCGCCTCGTCACTCAGCTGTACAAGCAGCGATTCTCGACCCCGAACAGAACACACGTCGCGACGTCGCCGCAGAGCCGCGTGCAGTCCGTGGTGATGTTGCACCGGATTAGACTGCAGCTCAGCACCCGCTTCGGAGCCGGCTGGAAGATAGGAAGGGTTGGCGCCTCCTCCGCGGGAGAGACTGCCGCACCGAGCGGAACCTCCGGCCCGGGGACCGAATTCACGGCGTTCGCCGCTGGCTTGCTCGGCACCGCGCTCACCACGGCATCCTGGGCAAACCCCACGGTCGAGACGGCTAGGCCCAACACGAACAAAGCACAGACGCTGCGGAGCTTCAGGGTAAGGAGCATCTTCCACCTCGCTTTCGGAAAACGGTTGACCGGCACGATCGGGTTGAACGCCCGACCATGCTAGACGCTTATAGTTGAGTGCGCAATTACAGGATCCGACGGTCGACCGGCCCGCACCGCCATCTTGCGCGTCCAGAGCCCTTCTTCTTCTACCGAATGGCGCCATGAACCAGCACCGGCGCACCCTCTCCGCTCTCCTCTCCTCCTCGCCCTCGGCGCGGTGGCGGCCCGCGGCGCAGCCGGTCACCCCAGGCGCCAAGGCCCCTCTCCCCCGCAAGGCGTAAAACCGCCCGATCTCGCATTCGCGCTGTCATGTACTGGCCGGTGTAAGGCTTAACTCGCGCGTGTAAGGCTCTCACGCCGCGTGTTAAATCTCTCACGCCGTCTTTAGATCCGGGGCTGGGCTCGAATCGGGCTTCGCGGCTCTCACCGCCCGGCGCGGGCGGCTTCCTGCATCTTTTCGGCTTGGAAGTGGGCGACGAGGGGCTCGATGAGGGGATCGAGGTGGCCTTCCATCACCACCGGGAGCTGGTGGAGGGAGAGGCCGATGCGGTGGTCGGTGACGCGGCTCTGGGGAAAGTTGTAGGTGCGGATCTTCTCCGAGCGGTCGCCGCTCCCCACCATGCGGCGGCGCTCCTCGCCCATCGCCGAGTCCGCCTTCTCGCGCTCCATCTCGAGGAGGCGCGCCTTGAGGACGCGGAGCGCCTTCGCTTTGTTCTTGATCTGGCTCCGCTCGTCCTGGCAGGAGACGACGAGGCCGCTCGGCAGGTGGGTGAGGCGGACGGCGGAGTAGGTGGTGTTGACCCCCTGGCCGCCCGGGCCCGAGGAGCAGTAGCGGTCGATCCGCAGGTCCTTCTCGTCCACCTCGACCTCGACGTCCTCGGCCTCGGGGAGGACCGCGACGGTGACCGCCGAGGTGTGGATGCGGCCCGAGGCCTCGGTCTCCGGCACCCGCTGCACGCGGTGGACGCCGCCCTCGTACTTCAGGCGGCTGTAGGCCCCCCGCCCCTCGACGATCGCCGAGACCTCCTTGACCCCGCCGACGCTCGACTCCGAGAGGTCGATCACCTCCATGCGCCAGCCCTGCTGCTCGGCGTAGCGGGCGTACATGCGGAAGAGCTCGGCCGCGAAGAGGCTCGCCTCGTCGCCGCCGGTGCCGGCGCGGATCTCGAGGATGACGTTGCGCGCGTCGTTGGGGTCCTTGGGCGCGAGCTCCTTCTTGAGCGCTTCCTCGAGCTCGGCCGCGCGCGCGGCGAGCTGGGCGCGCTCCTCCTGCGCCATCGCGTAGAGGTCGTCGTCCTTGGCGAGCCCGGCGAGCATCTCCTCGGTCTCGCGGCGCTGGCGGTCGACCTCCTGGTACTGGCGGTAGACCCCGACCACGTGGCTGATCTCGGCGAGCGCCTTGCTGGTCTCGGTGAACGCCTTGCGATCGGCATGGATGGCGGGGTCCGAGAGGCGCGCGGTGAGCTCCTGGTGGGTCTTCTCGATCTCGGCGAGCTTTTCGAGCATGGCGATGCCTCGGGCCGCGCCCTCAGGCGGAGACCGCCGCCGCGATCTCGGAGGGAGCGGG
>DATBQN010000492.1:0-4284 GCA_036560825.1 Thermoanaerobaculia bacterium | reverse complement strand
GACGGCGAAGGCCGGGATCAGCAGGTCGTCGAGCGGCGCGCCCTGGTCGAGCTGGGCGCGGAACTCGGCGGTCTTGCCGCGCAGCTCGTCGTCCGAGAGGAGCTTGACGTCCTTCTCCTGCTCGTTGATCGCGGCGACCTTCGGCATCATCTTCTTGACGTCGCGGTCGTGCGCGCTGCCGAACACCTTGGTCAGGGCTTTTTCGATCATCTGGCTCTCTCGTGGGGCTCGCCGGGCTCGCCGCGGCTACGGGATTTGGATCGCAGGGAGCGGAGCGCAGGCCGTCCTCCGCAAAGGACTCACAACGGCGAGTTTAGCAGAAAGATTCCCCGCGCCCGGGAGGGCGCGGGCGGCTCAGAAGAGGCCGCTCGAGTCGTCGAGGATGTAGCCGAGCGGGTTGACGGGCTCGCCGTCCAGACGCACCTCGTAGTGGAGGTGGTAGCCGGTCGAGCGGCCGGTGTTGCCGACCAGGCCGACGACGTCGCCGCGGCGCACGCGCTGGCCGGGGCGCACGTCGACCCGCGACATGTGGCCGTAGCGCGTCGAGAGGCCGTAGCCGTGCGCCACGAAGACCGCCATGCCGAGCCCGGTCGCCTCGCCGGCGTGGACGACGATGCCGTCGGCGCTGGCGTGCACCGGCTGGCCGGGCGCGGCGGCGATGTCGACGCCCTGGTGGATGCCGGGTCCGTGGGTCATCGGGTCGCTGCGGTAGCCGAAGCCGCTGGTCAGGATGCCGCGCACCGGAGCGATGGCCGGCGTCGAGGAGATCCAGCGCAGCCGCTCGCCGAGCTTCGACTCCACGGCGTCGAGCCGGCCGGAGAGCTGGCCGGCGCGCCGGGCGATCGCCGCCACCTCGGTCGCCGGCGCCTCGGCGAGCGGCATGCCGCCGCCGACGCCCGCCTCGCTCACCTCGCCCAGGTTCTCGATGCCGGCGACGATCGCCAGGCGCCGGGTGCGGTCCTCGTAGCCGTTCAGCCGCTCGCGGAGCTGGCGCAGGCTCCCCTCGAACGAGTGGTTGGCCTGGCGCAGGCGCTCGTTCTCGCCCTTCAGGAGGGCGATCTCGACGGGGTTGATGTCGGCGCGGAAGTGGAGCCAGGTGACGAGGGCGGCGGAGGCGGTGACGGCGAGGAGGGCGGCGAGGCCGAGGACGATCTGGAGGTTCGTCACCCGCCACTTGCGCAGCCTGGCGCGGGCGTGGGGGACGAAGATGACGGTGTGGTGTCGGGCCATGGCAACTCTAGACGACGGAACCAAACTCTGACGATGGATCGGCGCCAAAAAACCGGAGCCGACCGCTGTGCCGGGGACGACGAGCTGTTCGAGGCTTCGGATTCTAGTGACCGACCGAGTGATGTCAAGAGGTGTCGGAGAGATTGTCAGATCTGCTCGAAATCGGGCGTCGAGGCGTGTAATTTTATGGCCGAAGGGCATAGACAGGCCGCGAAGGTGATGTCAAATCAGGATGCCCGCAAGTTACACAATGATCGGCGGCGGCCCGCGGGAACCGCGGTACCATCGCCGGCGTGACGGCGGAGCGGCGGCGGCTGGGGGAGGCGGATCGCGGCGAGCGGGCGTGGCGGCGCTGGGGCGCCTATCTCTCCGAGCGCCAGTGGGGGACCGTGCGCGAGGACTACAGCGCAGACGGCCGGGCGTGGGAGTACCTGTCGCACGACGCGGCGCGCAGCCGCGCCTATCGCTGGGGGGAGGACGGCATCGCCGGGCTCTCCGACCCGGAGCAGCGGCTCTGCTGGGGACTGGCGCTATGGAACGGGCGCGACCCGATCTTGAAGGAGCGGCTCTTCGGCTTGACCGGCCACGAGGGCAACCACGGCGAGGACGTCAAGGAGCTCTACTACTACCTCGACGCGACGCCCACCTGCTCGTACCTCGAGATGCTCTACAAGTACCCGCAGGCGGAGTTCCCCTACGCGCGGCTGGTGGAGGAGAACCGGCGGCGCGGCCGCGGCGACCCCGAGTTCGAGCTCCTCGACACCGGCGTCTTCGACGGCGACCGCTACTTCGACGTCACCGTGGCCGTCGCCAAGGCCGGCGTCGACGACCTGCTGATCTCGATCGAAGCCCTCAACCGCGGTCCGCAGGCGGCGTTCCTCGCCCTCCTGCCGCAGCTCTGGTTCCGCAACACGTGGTCCTGGGGGCGGGACCACCTGGCGCGCCCCAGCCTCGCCGCCGAGCCCGCTGCGGGCGGCTCGAGCCCTCTCGTCGCGGCCCGCCATCCCCTGCTCCCGGAGATGTGGCTCTCGCTCGACGGCGCGCCCGAGATCCTCTTCTGCGAGAACGAGACCAATGTCGCCCGCCTCTTCGGGGCCGCGGGTGGCGCGGGGCCGTTCAAGGACGGCATCCACGACTGCGTCGTCCACGGCGTCCACGGGGCCGTCGCCGCGGAGCCTCGCGGCACCAAGATGGCGGCCGTCTACCGGCAGACCGTGCCGGCCGGCGGCAGCCTGGCGATCCGTCTCCGCTTCTCCGCCGAGCGGCCGGAGAGCTCCGAGCGCGCCTTCGCCGACTTCGCGCAGGTGTTCGCCGCCCGCCGCGCGGAGGCCGACGAGTTCTATGCCGAGCTGGCGCGGGAGGCCGGCATCGAGGACGACGCCGAGGCCCGCCGGATCGCGCGGCAGGCCTACGCGGGCCTCCTCTGGAGCCGCCAGTACTACCACTACGACGTCTCCCACTGGCTGGAGGGCGATCCCGCCCAGCCGCCGCCGCCGCCCGAGCGCAAGCACGGCCGCAACAGCGAGTGGTTCCATCTCAACAACTCCGACGTGCTTTCGATGCCCGACGCCTGGGAGTATCCCTGGTACGCCGCCTGGGACCTCGCCTTCCACTGCATCCCGCTGGCCCGCCTCGATCCCGAGTTCGCCAAGGGCCAGCTCGTCCTCCTCGCCCGCGAGTGGTACATGCACCCCAACGGCCAGCTGCCGGCCTACGAGTGGGCGTTCGGCGACGTCAACCCGCCGGTCCACGCCTGGGCGGCGCTGCGCGTCTTCGAGATCGACCGCGCGGCGACCGGCCGTCCCGACCACGCCTTCCTCGAGCGCGTCTTCCACAAGCTGATGCTGAACTTCACCTGGTGGGTGAACCGCAAGGACGTGGAGGGGAAGAACGTCTTCCAGGGCGGCTTCCTGGGCCTCGACAACATCGGCGTCTTCGACCGCAGCGCCACCCTTCCCACCGGCGGCCAGCTCGCCCAGGCCGACGGCACCAGCTGGATGGCGACCTACTGCCTGAGCCTGCTGCGGGTCGCCCTCGAGCTGGCGGTGGTCGACCGCATCTACGAGGACATCGCGACCAAGTTCTTCGAGCACTTCCTCTACATCGCCGGGGCGCTCAAGAACCTGGGCTCGGACGACATCGACTTCTGGGACGAGGAGGACGACTTCATCTACGACGTCCTGCGCCTGCCCGACGGGCGGACGACGCGGCTCAAGGTACGCTCGATGGTGGGGTTGATCCCGCTCTTCGCGGTCGAGATCCTCGACGCCGAGCTGCTCGACCGGGTGCCGGACTTCAAGCGCCGCCTCGAGTGGTTCCTCGACTACCGTCCCGACCTGGCGAGCCTGATCTCGCGCTGGCACCAGCCCGGAAAGGCCGATCAGCGGCTGCTCTCGCTGCTGCGCGGCCACCGCATGAAGTGTCTGCTCCGCCGCATGCTCGACGAGACGGAGTTCCTCTCGCCCTGGGGCGTGCGGGCGCTCTCGCGCTACCACCTCGAGCACCCCTACGTCCTCGCAGCGGGGGGGCGGACCTTCACCGTCTCCTACCAGCCCGGCGAGTCGGAGTCGGGGCTCTTCGGCGGCAACTCGAACTGGCGCGGGCCGGTGTGGTTCCCGGTGAACTACCTGATCGTCGAATCGCTCTGCCGCTTCCACGCCTACTACGGCGACGACTTCAAGATCGAGTGCCCGACCGGCTCCGGACGCCTGCTGACGCTCAAGGAAGCCGCCGCCGAGCTGGCGCGCCGGCTGGTCTCCCTCTTCCTCCCCGACGACCGCGGCCTCCGCCCCGTCCTCGGCTACCACCCCAAGCTGCAGGGCGACCCCCACTTCCGCGACCACCTCCTCTTCCACGAGTACTTCCACGGCGACAACGGCCGCGGCGTGGGGGCCTCCCACCAGACCGGCTGGACGGCGCTGGTTACGGAGCTGTTGCGGTTGGGCGCGCCGGATAGACCGGCAAAGAGGGATGGCGGCTAATCGCCGAAAGATACGATTCTAGCCAGCCTGCTCAGCAGCCTCGGCGTGCCGAAGGCAGAGCAGCGCCGCCAGC
>DATBQN010000491.1:0-5303 GCA_036560825.1 Thermoanaerobaculia bacterium | reverse complement strand
GAGAGGAAGACCAGGTTCTCGCTCTCCGAGGTGTTCTCGATGACGTGCGAGTTGAAGGGCGGCTGGAAGACCACGTCGCCTGCCTTGACCTCGACGACCTCGTCGCCGACCCGGTAACGCCCCTGGCCGGAGGCGACGAAGAAGGTCTCCCCCTCCTGGTGGTTGTGGTGCTTGGTGCGCTTGCCCGGCTCGACGATCGCCCACACCGCCCCGAACGGCGTCGCCGCCGCCTCCGCCCAGGGGTAGACCTCCTGCACCAGGATGCCGTACGCCTCCTCGAAGTGGGCGGGATCCATGCGCTTCAAGAACATCGGCGCCTCGCTCTCAGATGGTGAACTTGGCGACCGCCGGGCTCGGCGTCAGGGCGAGGATGGAATCCAGGATGTCGCCGGCGCGGACCGGGAGGAGCGAGAGCACGGTCTCGCTGGCGCCGTGCGTCTGCTCGGCGAAGCCCTGGAGGTAGACGCGGGGGGCGAACTCGCCGCCGGTCGCCACGCGGTAGTCGCGCTCGATGTGGTAGGCGCCGGAATCCTCGCGCGCGAGATGGGGCGCGAGGTCGGCGAGCAGCGGATGGTCGCGCCGCCAGGAGTAGCCCGTGGCGAGCACCACCGCGTCGGCCTCGAGGGTGAGCGGACGGTCGCGCAGGATGTCGGTGAAGTGGGCGCCGACGCTCTCCGGCCCCTCCTCGACGCGGTCGAGGTGCATGAACGGCCGGATGCGCGCCCGGTCGCGCCCGGCGACCTTCTCCTGGTAGAGGCAGCGATAGATCTTGCGGATGAGCGCCATGTCGACCACCGCGTAGTTGACGTCCTTGCACATGTCGAGCACCAGCCGGCGCTTGCCCTCCGGCAGCTCGTAGAGGAAGTCGACCATCTGCGGGAAGAAGATCTCGTTGGTGAAGTCGCTGTCGTCGACCGGCTTGTAGGCGTAGCGGCGGATGGTCGCGGTGACGTCGGCCCGCGGGTAGTGATCGAGGAGGTAGCAGAACAGCTCCGCCGCGCTCTGCCCCTGGCCGACGACGATGAAGCGGTAGGGCGCCTCGCGCTCGGGGAAATCGCGCTTCAGGCGCAGCATGAAGCTCTGCGCGTGGAAGGCGCGGCCGCCGGGCCGGATCTCGATCCCCGGCGGCACCCACGGCACGCCGCCGGTCGCGATGACCAGGTTGCGGGCGAGGAGCTCCTCGACGGCGCCGGTGGCGACGTTCTTGGCCACCACCCGGAGGAGCTCGACCGGCTCGCCGGGGCCGCCCGGGAGGGGCTGCACGGCGAGCACCTGGCGCCCGTAGCGCACCCGCTCGCCGAGCTCGCCGGCCACCCAGCTCAGGTAGTCGTTGAACTCGATGCGGGTGGGAAAGAGGTCGCGCAGGTTGAGGAACTCGAAGAGCCGCCCCTTCACCTTGAGGTAGTTGAGGAAGGTGAAGCGGCTGCGCGGGTTGCGGACGGTGGCGAGGTCCTTGAGCACCGAGATCTGGATCAGCGAGTCCTCGAGCAGCATCCCCGGGTGCCAGGCCGCCTGCGGCTTGGCCTCGAGGAAGAGGCGCTTCAAGTCGCGGCCGCCGGGCGCCTCGGCCTCCTCTTCGAGGCAGATGCCGAGCGCCAGGTTGGCCGGGCCGAAGCCGATGCCGAGGACGTCGTAGACGTCGCCTGCCCCGTCGCCGGTGCCCAGGCGGTCGCTCCGCCACGGCTTCGCTACGTCGCTCGCAACCATCGTCCCCCCGTGCTCGGACCGTCCCGCGGCTCGCTCCAGGCGCACCACCGCCGCCGCCCTCATGAACAGGGTGCTCGCTGGGTAGCAAAGAGAGCCGGGGGAGACGGGCGTCCGCCGCGGCAGGCCGAGACGTATTTGGTATGATCGATGAGCGGGTCGACCCGCAGCGTTCCATCAACTGCCCTGGAGGTAATGCGAATGAGAAGAGTGCCCGTTTTCATCGCCGCCCTCGCCCTCGTCCTCGCCATCCTGCCCCTCGCCAGCCTCTACGCGGACAACGGGAGCTGGAACGGCTGGATCACGGACGACGCCTGCGGCGCCAAGGGCGCCAAGGCGGAGCACGCCGACTGCGCCAAGAAGTGCATGGGGAAGGGGGCCAAGCTGGTCTTCTACAACAACGCCGACAAGAAGCTCTACAAGCTGGACAAGCAGGACCTCGCCAAGGAGCACATCGGCCACGAGGTCACCGTGAGCGGCGAGGTCACCGGCGACAGCATCGCCGTCGCCTCGATCGCCGCGGCGCCGCCGGCCAAGTAGGCCGCCTTCCGGACCCTGGTTCCGCGCGGGAGATCGGCTGGCCGGTCTCCCGCGCCTCGTTTCCCCACCTCTTCAGATCGGCACCCGGTGCCGCACCAGGGTGACGTCGCCGTTCTGTCCCTGGACCATGGTGTTGGGCCGCGCCTCGAGCAGGGCCGACGCCGCCGGCGGCAGGCCGGCGGTGCGGTCGAAGACCGTCCACGGCTGCGGCTCCGCGGCCCCCACCACCGCCTCGATCTCGATCCCCTGCGGCGGCAGGGTGAGCACGGAGAGCGTCCGCCCGCCGCCGGCGGGCTGCCGGCGCGGCCCGGCTTTGCCGGAGTCGCCCCGAGCCCCGGCGGTCGGCAGCTCGTGGCCCGCGACGGCGAGCCAGTCGACCTCGGCGGCGCCCGGGATGACGAGGATCGCGACCGGCGCCCCGCGCGCCGAGCGCAGGCGCAGGCGCAGCCGCCGCTTGCCGGCGACGTGGACGTCCTCGAGCACGGCGAGCTCGGGCGCCGCGAGCCGCAGGTCCGGCGCGGGGGCGGTGTAGGCGGGGAAGGGAGCGGACCAGTCGGTTGGCGAGCCGGGCTTCTGCCCGAAGCCTGCCGCCTTGCGGAGCGCGGGCGGCAGCGCCCCGCCCGTGGGCACTCCCCAACTCCCCTCATGGGCGTCGCCGTCGTCCACGTAGACGAGGTTGAGCCGGCGCGGCGAGGCGGGCGAGAACGGCGGCACCACCACCACGCCGACCGCCATCACCGCGGTGAGGAAGCCGGCGAGCGCCGGCGTGCCGAACCGCCAGAGGGCGCCGGAGGCGCCGAGGAGCGGCAGCAGCGGAGAGATGGCGAGCGCCACCAGGGCGGCCAGGGCGACGACCACCGGCAGCACCGCGCCCAGTCCCTCGTAGAGCGGGACCAGGATCGGGAACCAGAGGAGGCCGGCGGCGACCGCGGGGAGGATCGTCGCGATCGCCCACCCGGTCTCGCCGCCGGGGAGGGCGAGGCCCGCCAGGCCGGCGACCACGAGCGGCACGATGAAGAGATAGCTCGCGTCCGGCAGCGAGAGGGAGAGGAGGAGGGCGGCGAGCCCCCACCAGAGCCAGATCCCCACCCACAGCCCGGCGAAGCCTGCCCGCCGCACCCAACCGACCGCGGCGAGCGCCACGGTGCAGGCGAGGAACCAGAAGGTCGCCTCGGTGGGGAACGGCCGCGCCGGCCAGGGCACCCGCAGTCCGCCGATCAGGCTGAGCAGCAGGGCGAGGAGCAGGGCGACGACGGCGGTGGCGAGGACGGCTAGCGGCCAGGCGGCCAGCCCGAGGGCCAGGGCGCGGCCGGGGAGGAGCCCCTTGCGGCGCAGTCGCAGGGCGGCGACGAGCAGGAGGGCGAGCCCGGCGACGGCGAGCCAGGGGGTCCAGGCCGCCGGCCACCAGAGGGTGGTGAAGCCCAGGAGGTCGAAGAAGACGGCCCGGCCGGGGCGATGCCCGCGCGCGAGGTCGGCACCGGCGAGCGCGCGCACCAGGGCGAGCGCGTTGTCGCCGTGGTGCTGGAGGCTCCCCAGGGCGAGGTCGGCCAGGTCGTCGTGCGCGGTGTGGTAGTGCTCGGCGTCGCCGATGAAGGCGAGGTTGAAGCCCGCGATGCCCTGGCGCTTGAACACCGTGAAGTCGGTATCGTTGGGCAGCAGGTCGTAGATGAGGGCGAAGAGCGAGCTGGTCGCCGGCCGGGGGACGTGGGCCGCGAAGAGCGGCGCCAACCAGGCGGTGTCGCGGCTGGTCTCGAACATCAGGCTGCGTCCCGAGGTGCCGCGGGCATCGAGGTTGACGACCGCGCGCACCCGCCGGGCCTCGGGGCTCGACGCCACGAAGGCCTCGGCGCCCAGCAGGCCGGCCTCCTCGCCCTCGTCGAGGAGGAAGAGGATCGGGTTGCGCGGCGGCGGGCCGCTCTTGAGGATGCGCGCCGCCTCGAGGATCGCGGCCACCCCAGAGAGATCGTCCGCGACGCCGGGTCCGGCGGCGACGGAGTCATAGTGGGCCATGAGGACCACCGCCTGGCCCGGCTCGCCGCCGGGGAGCTCGGCGACGACGTTCTCGACCGCGGCGCAGACGTCGCCGCGGCAGGCGAAACCCGGCTCCACCTTGGGATCGTAGCCGGAGGCGCGCAGATTGGCGACGATGCGCTCACGCACCGCGGCATCCGCCGGGCTGCCGACGGGATGGGGCCGGCCGTCTCCCACCAGCTGGCCGAGGACCGCCCGCGCGCGGCCGGCCGAGAACTCGCCCGGCGGGGCGCCCGCCGGCTTCGGCGCCGGCGGCGCCAGCCGCACGGCGCTCGCGGCGAGCGTGAGGACGACGGCGACGAGCGCCGCGGGCAGCGCCCACCCCGCGGCGCCGCGAGCCGGCGTGCCGCCGGGCTTCAGTGTGCTCTCGAGCATGGCCGCTCCCTCCCTCTCTCTGGGGTGACTGCCCCTAGTAGAGTGCCGGGTGCGCGCCCGAACGCGCCCCGGCTCGCCCGACACACGGGACGATCTCCACGATGACCGGGCTGTCGAGGATCAAGCGCCCTTCGGTCCGTAGCCCAGGATCTCGCCTTCCTCGGCACGGCTGAGGCGGCGGCCGAGCTGGTCAGGCGGAGCCTTCGGCCACACCTCTTCTTCGAGGAACCGCAGGAAGTCGCTGCCGCGCTCGCGACGACCCTGCTGCAGGCTCAGGCGCTCGTGCCGCTCGGCGAGCGCTCGCCGGACCGCCTCGGTCTTGCTCTCTCCGGTCAATCTGACGACCGCTTCCACGAGATCTTCCACTTCCGAGCTCTTGATGTTAAGCGCCATGGAGAGAGTGTGGGCAGAAAACAGGAAGAATTCGCCAGGTCAGCGGCGCACTGCGGCCTCTCCCCACGCGGCGGGAGTGAGCGACTCGTAGAGTACATCCGGGCAGATGTCCGCCCCGTTGGGCCAGACGATGGTACCCAGCTCGTCGTCGACGCGGACCGACCGGAAGATCTCGCGATCCTTCTTCAACGGCTCGAAGACCGGTCCGTGGAGGTAGGGGGCGAGGTCGACCTCGCGCTCGCTGCCGTCGGTGAAGGTGA
>DATBQN010000490.1:0-3613 GCA_036560825.1 Thermoanaerobaculia bacterium | reverse complement strand
CGAGCAGGGCCTCTACTGCGCCACCTCCGGGCTCGTCTACCCGATCGTCTCGGACATCCCCATCATGCTGATCGAGGAGGCGCTGCCCGGCGCGGCGGTCGGTCGCTAGCCGCCGCGCGAGAACCCTCCCTCGTCATCCTGAGCGCAGCGAAGGATCTGGGGGAAGGCCCTCCTAGCACCGGATTTGGTGATCTTGCGAGCTTCCCCCGCCCAGATCCTTCGCTTCGCTCAGGATGACAATTCGGGTACATCGCGCGAGAGACCGCCGGGAGGAGACCCTGGAGCGACGCCGCGCCTCACGCCTGGACCAGCTCCTGGTCGAGCGCGGCCTCTTCGCCAGCCGCGAGCAGGCGCGCCGGGCGATCATGGCGGGCGAGGTGCGGGTCGACGGCCGGCTGGTCGACAAGCCGGGCGCCGCCGTGCCCCTCGCCGCGGCCCTCGAGGTGCGGGCGCGGGAGCCCTTCGTCTCGCGCGCCGGCAGGAAGCTCGCCGCCGCCCTCGACCATTTCGAGATCGATCCCGCGGGATGGGTGTGCCTGGACGTCGGCGCCTCGACCGGCGGCTTCACCGACTGCCTGCTGCAGCGCGGCGCGGCGCGCGTCTACGCCCTGGACGTCGGCTACGGCCAGCTCGACGCCCGCCTGCGCGCCGACCCGCGGGTCGTCGTGCTCGAGCGCGTCAACGCCCGCCACCTGGCGGCCGGCGACCTCCCCGAGCGCGCCCGCCTGGCGACCATCGACGTCTCCTTCATCTCGCTCGCCAAGGTGGTGCCGGCGCTCCTCGCTCACCTCGAGCCCGGCGGCTTCCTGCTCCCTCTCGTCAAGCCCCAATTCGAGGCCGGCCGCGGCGCGGTGGGGAAGGGCGGCATCGTGCGCGACGAGGAGCAGCGGCTGGCCGTCGTCGAGCAGGTGGCCGCCGCGCTCGCCGGCCTCGGGCTCGAGCCCATGGGCCGCTTCGACTCGCCGGTCGCCGGGATGGAAGGCAACCGCGAGACCTTCGCGCTCTTCGGCTCTCCGGACTCGGCGCCCGATTCGGCGAGGAAGCCCGGCCGATGAGCCGCCGGCGGCGCATCTCGCGCGTCGGCGTGGTCGCCAAGGTGGGGAGCCGCGACGCGGTCCACACCGCGCAGGAGATGGCGGAGTGGCTGCGGCGGCGCGGCCTCGAGGTGGGGCTCGACGAGGCGACGCTCCGCGCCAAGGGGTCGGACGGCGACGGCGAGCCCCCTTTCGACCGCTCGCAGCCTTATGACCTGGTGATCGTCCTCGGCGGCGACGGCACGCTCCTCCAGGTCGCCCGCACGGTGGTCCCCGGCGTGCCCATCCTCGGCGTCAACCTGGGGAACCTGGGCTTCCTCACCGAGATCAATCGCGGCGAGCTCTACCCGGCCCTCGTCCAGGTGCTCGCCGGCAAGTTCGAGACCGAGGAGCGCGCCCTCCTCGAGGTCGAGCTGCGGCGCGCCGGCGGCGGCGCGCCGCAGAGCTTCCGCGTGCTCAACGACGCGGTGGTGACGAAGAGCGCGCTCGCCCGCATCATCCAGCTCACCCTCGCCGTCGACGGCCACCTCATCGCGCGCTACCGCTCGGACGGGCTCATCATCTCGACCCCCACCGGCTCGACCGCCTACAACCTCTCGGCCGGCGGCCCCATCGTCCACCCGCTGCTGCCGGTCGTCGTGCTCACCCCGATCTGCCCGCACGCGCTCGCGCTGCGCCCCTTCGTCGTCGCCGACCGCAGCATGGTCGAGGTGACGCTCGAGACCCAGCGCGAGGAGGTCTACCTCACCCTCGACGGCCAAGAGGGGACCTCGCTCGGCCATCGCGACGTGGTGCGCATCACCCGCAGCCCGGACGTCGTCCGGCTGGTCAAGGTGAACGTGCGGAGCTTCTACGACAATCTGCGCGGCAAGCTCCGCTGGGGAGGCCTGTCGAGCGACGATCCCGGCCCGGCCTAGCGAAGTTTCTCGGAGGGAAATCCTACGTGCTGGTTCAAGTTTCCTCTGCCTTCTGCCGTGGGTTCCTCCCCCCTGGGAGGGGGTGGGTTGGAGAAGGGGGGAGGTTAGGAGGGGGGCGGGTGCGGTCTCGCTCAGAGCGGTCCCCCCTCCTGTCCTCCCCCCTGTCCCAACCGCCCCCTCCCAGGGGGGAGGGACGCGAGATCCATCGCTCACTAGCGCACTGGTCGGTCTGAGGCGCGGCTTCGCTCGTGACTCCAGAGCAGAGCCCGCCCGCCCGCCGCCGTCCCGGCCGCCTGCGGCGCTGGCTGCTGCGCCCGTTCGTCTGGGGGCTCGTCCTCCTCCTCGCCGCGGCCTTCGGCCTCTACGAGCTGGCGCAGAGCCGCTTCGCGCGCGAGCGCGCGCTCGCCCTCGCCGTCGCTCGGGTCTCCGACTTCCTCCACCGTCCGGTGACCATCGGCAGCGCCGAGTACAGCCTCATCCCCTGGGCCGACGTCGTGCTGCGCGACGTCCGCATCCCCGGCCCGCATCCCGGCGACCCGCCGCTCGCCACCGCCGAGATGGTCCACGTCGTGCTGCCCTGGGCCGACCTGCGCCGCCGCATCGTCCGCCTCGAGCAGATCGAGGCGGTGCGCCCGCGCGTCCACCTGATCTTCAATCCCGACGGCACCAGCAACCTGCCGCAGTTCGGCACCCCCGGCGGCGGCCCGCGCCGCTTCGAGGTGCGGATCGGCCACGTCGTCGTCCAGGACGGCGAGTTCGAGCTCAACCAGCGCCGCGTCCAGTTCTCGCTCGACGCCCGCGCCATCTGGGGCCGCATGACCGGCAGCGGCCGCCGGCTCGACGCCATGGTGACGGCGCAGGAGGTGGAGACCGACCTCCCCGGCGCCCGCCCCTACCGGGCCACCGTCTCGGGCAAGGGGAGCCTGCTGCTCGACGGCGGCCGCTTCGAGATCGCGGCGGCCCGCGTCGCCGGGCCCGACCTCTCGGCGCGGGCGAGCGGCACCATCTCCTGGCGCGGCGGGGCGCGCGTCGACCTCCGCTTCGACGCCGACGGCGCCGCCGCCATCGCCAACCGGCTGGGCTACCTCGCGGAGCCGATCGGCGGCGGCTTCCGCGTCGCCGATGGCCGCGTGCTGGTCGACCCGCACTCCTGGAGCTACGCAGGCACCGTCACCTCGCCGCGGGTCGACTTCCGCGAGTGGACGGTGACCGGTCTCGAGGCGCGCCTCGACGGCCATCCGACCGGCCTCACGATCGGCGTCGCGCGCGCGAGCTACGGCGGCGGCTCGATCGCGGGCAAGGTCTCCGTCGACACGGCGTCGAACTCGCCGCGAGGCAAGCCGGTCGCCCTCGACCTCGCCTTCCGCGAGGTCGCGGTGGAGAGCGTCCTCGAGACCGAGAAGGCGCCGCTCCACGGCCTCTCCGGGGCGGCCTCCGGCCGCCTCGTCTACCGTTGCAACGCCTCGGCGGCCCTCGCCGGCAGCGGGCGCGCCGAGGTCAAAGTCGCCGCGCGGAGCGCCACGCTGGGCCTGCCGGTCGACGGCCAGGGGACGCTCGCGATCGCCGCCGGCGTCATCACCTCGCGCGACATCCGCCTGACGGCGCCCCAGCAGTCGGCGACGGGCGAGCTCGCCGTCGACCTGAAGCGCCGGAGCGGCCGGC
>DATBQN010000489.1:0-12735 GCA_036560825.1 Thermoanaerobaculia bacterium | reverse complement strand
GACCAGCCCTTCGAGCGCGAGGAGGTCGCCTTCTCGCATCCCCAGGTGCTCTGCCTCGACGCGGCGGAGCTGCCGGGCATCCTCGACCTCCCCGCCATGATGCCGCGCTTCATCACCGAGGATTCGCGCCGGCGCCGCCTGATGTACCGCGCCGACATCCACCGCAACCGGGCCGAGGGGGACTTCGCGGGGCCGAAGGAGGAATTCCTCGCCGGGCTGGAGATGGTCTTCACCATCGCCCCGGCGCGCGAGGACGATCTCCAGCGCGCCGAGGAGCTGACCGTCCGCACCCACCAGCTCAACACCACCGGCTACACCTACTCCTACGACGAGCTCGCCGCCTTCAGCCGCTCGCCGCGGCACCGGCTGCTCGTGGCCTCGCTGACCGACCGCTACGGGACCTACGGGAAGATCGGCCTCGCGCTCGTCGAGTGCGACGCCGACCTCCAGCCTCCGGTGTGGTCGGTCAAGCTCCTCCTGATGTCCTGCCGGGTGATGTCGAAAGGGGTGGGCACGCTGATGATCAACCACATCCTCGCCGAGGCCAAGCGGGCGGGGGCGCTCCTGCGGGCCGAGTTCGTCTCCAACGACCGCAACCGGATGATGTACGTCACCTACAAGTTCGCCGGCTTCAAGGAGATCGGGCGGCGGGGAGCGCGGGGAGAGGTGGCCCTGCTCGAGAACGACCTCTCGAACATCCAGCCGTTCCCCTCCTACGTCGACGTGCAGATCCTGAGCTGACGGCCTGGCTCTGAGCGCCGCCGGTCGTCTGCCGCCGGGGCTAGAATCCGCCTCGACGACAGGAGAGACCATGCGATCCATGATCTGGCGCTCCACTGCGCTCGCCGTGGCCCTCGGCTCCATCCTCGCGCTCGGCGCTCGGGCTCGGGGTGGCGGCCCGCCCGCTTCCACCGTGCCCGACCCGGCGCTCGTCGAGCGGGCGCGGAAGATCCTCGAGCGGGTGCCGCTCGTCGACGGCCACAACGACGTGCCCTGGCAGGTCCGCGAGCGGTTCCACGATCACCTGGCGAAGCTCGACCTGGCGGGCGACACCAGCCGCCTCGAGCCGCCCATGATGACCGACATCCCGCGCCTGCGCCGCGGCGGCCTCGGCGGGCAGTTCTGGTCGGTCTACGTGCCGGTCGAGATCACCGGTCCGGCGGCGGTCCAGGCGACCCTCGAGCAGATCGACGTCGTCCACCGCCTGGTCGAGCGCTATCCCGAGACCTTCGCCCTCGCCTACACGGCCGACGACGTCCGCCGCATCCACCGCGGGGGAAAGATCGCCTCGCTCATCGGCATGGAGGGGGGCCACTCGATCGACGACTCGCTCGCCGCGCTCCGCATGCTCTACGCCGCGGGCGCCCGCTATATGACGCTCACCCACAGCAGCGACACCGCGTGGGCCGACTCGGCGACCGACGAGCCCAGGCACGGCGGCCTCACCCGCTTCGGCGAGGAGGTGGTGCGGGAGATGAACCGGCTGGGGATGCTGGTCGACCTCTCGCACGTCGCTCCGGAGACGATGAAGCGGGCGCTCGCGGTCTCCGCGGCGCCGGTCATCTTCTCCCACTCCTCGGCGCGCGCCCTCACCGATCATCCGCGCGACGTGCCGGACGACGTGCTGCGGCTGCTGCCGGCGAACG
This sequence comes from Thermoanaerobaculia bacterium, assembly GCA_036560825.1. Lineage (GTDB taxonomy): Bacteria > Acidobacteriota > Thermoanaerobaculia > Multivoradales > UBA5704 > DATBQN01. The sequence continues at coordinate 11,089 of DATBQN010000489.1, read as the reverse complement.
GCGGGGTCGTCATGGTGAGCTTCGTCCCCGGCTTCACCTCCGAGGCGGTGCGCGCCTGGAACGCCGAGAGCGACGCCGCCCAGGCGCGCTTCAAATCGCTCCATCCGGGAGATCCGCGGCGGGCGAAGGGCGAGCTAGAGGCCTGGCAGCGGGACCACCCGGCGCCGCGCGCGACCCTCGCCCAGGTCGCCGACCACGTCGAGCACGTCCGCCGGGTGGCCGGCGTCGACCACGTCGGCATCGGCTCGGATTTCGACGGCATCACCTCCACCCCGCTGGGGCTCGAGGGGGTCGACCGCTACCCGGTGCTCCTCGCCGAGCTCCTGCGGCGCGGCTGGAGCGACGAGGAGGTCGGCAAGCTCGCCGGCGAGAACGTCCTCCGCGTCCTCGCCCAGGCCGAGCGGACGGCGGCGCGCCTGCAGAAGGAGCGCCCGGCCTCCGACGCCACGATCGAGGAGCTGGATGGCAGTCCGGCGCCGAAACCGGCGCCCAAGGCCGGCGGCTAGCAGGTACCGCCGGCCAGGTGCGCCACTGCCGCGCAGGCGTCGACCAGGCCCACGTCGGGATCCGGGTCGCCGGGCTGCATCCTGATCGGCCTCGCCGACTTCACGAGAGCTTCGCGCACCTGGGCGGGCGTGAGCTTGGGATTGCGCTCGAGGAGCAGGGCCGCGATCCCCGAGACCTCGGCCGCCGCGAAAGAGCTGCCGGTGAAGAAGTCGTAGGAGTTGTTGGGGGCCGTGGACAGCACGTCGACCCCCGGCGCCGCCAGCCGCGAGCTCGCCGGCGCCGGCGAGCGGAGGCCGCCGTCGAGGTCGGCCGCGACCACCCCGATGACCCCGTCGAGCGAGGCGGGGAAGGAGCCCTTGCCGCCGGCCGGCGCCTCGGCCGCGACCACCGTGATGCCGCGCGCCATGGCGTTCTTGAGCAGGCGGCCGAGGAGCGGATCGTCGGGGCCGGCGAGGCTGAGGTTCATGATCTGGGCGCGCTCGACGATGGCCTGGTTGATCGCCAGCGCCAGCGTGTAGCTGTTGCAGACCGCCTGGCGGCTGCCGGGCGGCTGCGGCCAGCAGGCCTTGAAGGCGAAGATCTCGGCCTCCGGGGCGACGCCGACGACCCGCCCCTCGCTCTCGTCGGCCGCGATCGTCCCGGCGACCGCGGTGCCGTGGATGTCGGAGGTGAAGGGTTGGTTGCCGCGGACGAAGTCCTTTGCCTGCTTGATGCGGTTCTTGAGATCGGGATGCCCCACGTCGACGCCGGTATCGACCACCGCCACCCTGACCCCGCGGCCGGTCGCCAGCCGATGCGCCGCGGTCAGATGGAGTATCTCCGCCCAGCGCTGCAGGCGGGAATGGGCGCCGGAGGCCGGGGGCGGCGCGGCGGGCGTCGGGCTCTCGGCCAGCGTCTCGAAGGTCTGGATGACCTGGACCGTCCCCACCCGCGGATCTCCCGTCAGCTGCCGCACCACCTGCGCCGCCGAGCGGTTGGTCTCGATGCCGTAGATGATGCAGCGCTCGCCGAGGGCGTCCATCGTCCAGGCGGCGACCGTCCGCAGGCGGTAGTTGAGCTCGATCTCGCGGGTGGTCTGCGTCCAGACGAAGGGCGGCGCCGTGCGCAGCGTCACCATCACCTGCCGCGCCGTCACCTCCGGCGCGTTCGCCGCGCTCACCGCGTTGCCGCGAGCGCTCCCCGGCAGCGCCACTCCCGACGGTCCGCCGCCAGAGGCGCAGCCGGCGAGGATCAATGCGCAGCCGGCGAGGCCCAGGAGGGCCGCGAAGGCGAGAGCCGGCGGCTGCCGGTGCGACGACACTCCTAGCCTCCGCTCCCCGCGACCGGCGACGCGAAGGTCACCTCGCGCCGCGCCCGCAGGTGGGCGAGGACGACCTCGAGGGGATCGGCGCCCCGGCCGCCGGGGACCTCGATCGTGTAGGTGCCGAGCGGCGACGGGCCGGCGACGATCTGGCCGCCGACGCGGGCGAGGATCTCGTGGATCGCCGCCGCGGTGGCCCCGTCGGCGAAGACGACGCGGATCTGAGTGCGGGTCTGCGCGCCGCTCGCGGGCGGCACGGCCGGCGCCTCGGAGAGCGTGCGGTAGGCGGCCGGCGCGGCAGCGGGTTGCGGCAGCCGGGACGAGGCGCCCAGGCCGGCGAGCACGGCCCCCAGGAGGGCGATCGCGGCGAGCTGGGCGGCGAGCAGCGTGCGGACCGGCCGCGGGGTGGCGGCGGCGAGCGCGGCCAGGCGTCCGAGGAAGGGGCGGCCGGCTTCAGGAGTCGTAGGGATCGGGCGGGAGTCGCCTTCCGGCAGAGCATCGATCCGCGCCATCAGGCGGGCGAGCTGCACGGGGTGGGGAGAGGGCGCGATCTCGCCCAGCTCGTCGACCGCCCGCGCGCACTCCCGGCAGGCCGCGAGCTCCTCGCGGCAGGCCGCGCAGGCGGCCAGGTGCTCCTCGACGGCATGCCGCTCGCCCTCGGCGAGCGTGCCGTTGGCGTACCAGGGCAGGAGCTGCTCCACGCGCCGGTGCAGGTGCTCGCGTCGCGCGCTCGGGGAATGTGAATCCATCGGTTTCTCTCCTCGTCCTCTCGTCCTCGTGGTCTCGGTCTCGCGCTCGTCGACGTCAGCCCGTGTGGCTCGATACGCCCAGCCGCGGCAGCAGCTCCCGCAGCCGGCGGCGGGCATGGAACATCCGCGTCTTCACGGTATTCACCGGGCAGCCCACGATGTCGGAGATCTCGTGGTACGACAGCTCGTAGTAGTAGGTCAGCTCGACGACCGCGCGCTGCTCCGGCGAGAGCGCCCCGAGGGCCTTCCCCAGGGTGCTCGCCAGCTCGCGCCGGGTGATCAGGCTCTCCGGCTCCTCGCTCGCGGCGGCGAGCGCCGGCTCGCGCTCCTCCCGCGACGCGTCGTCGGAGGCGTACGCCGCCGGGGCGGCGGCGGCCCGCGCCAGCGCCTTCAGCGCCTTGTGGTAGGCGATGCCGAAGATCCAGGTGGAAACCCGCGAGCGGCCGTCGAAGCGCGCGGCGCCGGTCCACACCGCCAGCATCACGTCGTTGACCAGCTCCTCGACCAGCTCGCCCCGCCGCGTGACCTTGAACAGGTAGGCGAAGAGCCGCCGGTAGTAGACCTGGTAGAGGGCCTCGAACGCCTTGCGGTCCTGGGCGGCCACCCGCCGCAGGAGGGCGTGCTCGTCGTCGGGAGCGATCTGGATCACCACGGGCCTCTGGCCGATCGGATGGTCGAACCCGTCGAAAGCCAGCGCGAGCGCAACTCTACCAGCTCGCATGGGCGGGTTCTGTCTCTGAGTCCCCGGCGGTGGGCCGGCGGTTCAATCCACGCTTCAAATCCGCTGCGTCGGCGGCCCGCCGGTGCGGGCCGGATTTGAACCGCGGCGGCGAGCGGGGGACATACAGGCCGGCTGACAAAGGAGGTTCTCATGCATCGGTCAAGATGGTTCGCGCTCGCCTTCGCTTCCGTCGTGCTCGCCGCCTGCGGCAGCAGCTACAAGTCGCCCACCTCGCCAACTCCGGTGAGCTCGCCGCAGGTCGTCGTCGTCGGGGTCGAGGACGACCAGTTCGTCCCCAAGGACGTCAGCATCAACCCGGGCGACACCGTCCGCTGGGTGCTGATGGGCTCGGCGAACGCCGGCCACACGGTCACCGCGGAGGACGGCAGCTTCGACAGCGGCAAGATCTTCACCCAGAGCGGAGCGGTCTTCGAGCACACTTTCTCCAAGTCCGGCACGACGACGATGTATCATTGCCAGACCCATTACGTCTGCTGCCATATGCAGGGCGCGGTACAGGTAGGCAAGGACGCGCCGAACCCCAACCCCGGGTACTAGTCCGGGGAGAATTGAGAAAAGACATGCCGACCATCGGACGCTCGAGCTCTCCGCGCCGCGCTCGCCCCCTCCGTCTCGCCCTCCTGGCGGCCGCGCTGACGCTCGCCGCGTCCGCCGCCCGAGCCACCACCTTCCAGGTCGCCGCGGGCGCGGGCGGCTACCTCGTCTTCACGCCGAAGCAGCTCACCATCCACGTCGGCGACACGGTGACCTGGACCAACACGAGCGGCATGACGCACAACGTGCGCGCCCTCGACGACAGCTTCCGTTGCGCCAACGGCTGCGACGGCGACGGTCATGGGGGCAACGGCGATCCGGCGGGCTCCTGGACCTTCAGCCGCACCTTCAACACCGCCGGCACCGTCAACTACCAATGCGAGATTCACGGCCCGACCTACGGCATGACGGGCCAGATCGTCGTCCAGCCGGCGGCGCCTCCGCCTCCAGTGCCGGGCGCGTTCAAGTTCCACAGCGCGACCTCGAGCATCGGCGAGGGCTCCGGCCATGCGACGATCGCCGTCGAGCGGAGCGGCGGCCAGGGCGGCGCGGTCTCGGTCCACTACGCGACCGCCGACGGCACGGCGACGGCGGGCGTCGACTACACGGCGGCCTCGGGGACCCTCTCCTGGGCCGACGGCGACGGGGCCGACAAGACCTTCAGCGTGGCGATCACGAACCGCCATCTGAACGGACCCGGCAAGACCGTCGACCTGGCGCTCTCGGGCCCGGCCGGCGGCGCCACCCTGGGCAGCCCGGCGAGCGCCGTGCTCACCATCCTCGATAACAGCGGTCCCGGCCCCGGCACGCCTCCCGCGGCGCCCAGCGGCCTCGCGGCGGCTTCCCAGTCGACGAGCGCGATCCAGCTCTCGTGGAGCGAAGCGTCCTCCGGGGTCTCCGAGTTCCACGTCGAGCAGCAGGGCCTCGGCGGCGCCTTCCAGGAGGTCGACACCGTCGCCGGCGGCGCCACGACGGACGTCATCAGCGGGCTCGCCGCGTCGACCTTCTACAACTTCCGGGTTCGCGCCGCGAACGGCAGCGGCTTCTCTCCCTACTCGAACGTGGCGGGGGCGGCGACCGACGCCGTGCCGTCCACCTGCGCCGGCGACGCCACCACGCTCTGCCTCGGCGACGGCGGCCGCTTCAAGGTCCAGGTCGCCTTCGCGACCGCCAGCCAGACGGGGATGGGGAACGCCGTCGTCGTCCCCTCGGCGCCGGAGTCGGGGCTCTTCTACTTCTTCAACAGCGGCAACATCGAGATGCTGGTCAAGGTGCTCAACGCCTGCGGCCCGCCGTTCAACCGCTACTGGGTGTTCTTCGCCGCGACGACCAACGTCCAGTTCACCCTCACGGTGACGGACACCCAGTCCGCCAAGGTCAAGGTCTACTTCAACGTCCTGAACCAGCCGGCGGCGCCGATTCAAGACACCAATGCCTTCGCGACCTGCCCTTGAGCAGCGGGCGCGGTGGCGGCCGCGGCGATCGCCTATCGCCGCGGCCGCCAGACGAGGAGCGCCGGTCCTCTTGGCTCTCGCGGTCGCCCTCGCGGTGGCGGCCGGCGGCTGCGGCAAGGTCAAGTCGCCCACCGAGCCGGCGATCCCCGCCGGCACCGGCCAGGCGCTCACCTTCGCGCAGATCCAGGCGGAGATCTTCACGCCGAGCTGCGCCAAGTCGGGCTGCCACGTGACCGGCGTGGCGCAGGGCGGCATGATCCTCGAGGCGGGGCGCAGCTATGGCCAGATCGTCGGCCATCCGTCGCAGGAAGACCCTGCCCTCGCCCGCGTGCAGCCCGGCGATCCGGAGCGCAGCTACCTGTTCAAGAAGGTCCGCGGCGATGCCGACATCACCGGCTCGCGCATGCCGCAGGACGGTCCTCCCTTCCTCACCGCGGCCGAGCTCGACGGCCTGGCCGCCTGGATCCGTGCCGGAGCGCCGAATGACTGAGACGACCCTGCCGCCGGCGGACCGCTCTCCGCTCCGCTGGCCGACGCTTCTCGCCGCCCTCCTCCTCGGACTCCTCGCCGTGCAGGACGTCGCGGCCGCCGCCCTCGCCGACGAGCTGGGACAGCCGGGCGAGGCGGAGGATCTCGCGGGCCCCTACGCGCCGCTCCGCCGCGATCCGCTCGGCACCCGGCTGATCGATCTGCCGACCGCCTACACGGGGGGCGAGCGCGTGCTCGAGGTGCTCTTCCTCCACCGCTTCCAGGAGCCGGTCAACAACGGCAGCGCCCACGACCTCTGGGGCCTCGACAGCGGCGCCGACGTCGGCATCGGGCTCGGCTACGGGGTGACCCGCCATCTCGACCTCTCGCTCCTGCGCTCGTCCTTCCAGGAGGACTACGAGCTCGCCGGCAAGTTCATGATCCTCGAGCAGGCGCGGCGGGTCCCCCTCTCGCTGGCCGTGCGGGCCGGCGCCGACCTGCTCGAGCGGCCGGGCGTCGTCGACCCCAACCGGCCGTTCGCCCAGCTCGTCATCTCCCGGCGCCTGCTCCCCGGTATCGATCTCATGGTCGCCCCCTCGTGGGTGCGCGACACGCCGCGCCTCCGCGACGCCTGGAACGTGCCGCTCGGGCTCACCTTCCCGCTCCCCGGCGGCAGCCTCCTCGAGCTCGAGTACGTGCCGCGCAACCGGGACCTCAAGGACAGCCTCGGCGCCTGGCACGCCGCAATCTCGAAGGCGGTCGGCCAGCACCTCTTCTCGCTCGTCCTCGGCAACTCGCGGGCGACCACGGTCGATCAGTACCTGGGAGGCGACTCCGCCGCCGGCTTCCGCGAGCACGACGTCCGCCTGGGCTTCAACCTGGTCCGCACCTTCCATCTCTGAACGGAGCTCGCCCATGTCCGGAGACCTCAGCCGCACCCGCAAGCCGACCGCCGCGATCGCCGCCCTCTTCCTCGTCACCCTGACGATCGCCGCCTGCGCCGCCTACCACCAGCAGCACGCGGCGATGCGCCGCGGCGCGGCGGCGATCGCCGCGGAGCCCTCGGCGCCCGCGCCGCTTCCCGCCACCGCGCCCGCGGCCGAGTTCAACGCCCTGCCGCAGCCCGCCCAGACGGCCCAGGTGCGCGGCGAGGTCGAGGCGGCCAAGGCGAGCCTCGAGCGGGACGGTCACTACCGCTGCTGCGTCCGGCCCACCTGCAACGAGTGTCTCCTCAAGCGCGGCGAGTGCCGCTGCCGGGACGTCGCCGCGAAGGGCGGGCCCTGCTGCGGCGAGTGCACCGAGGCCTGGCTCCAGGGCCACGGCACCGTCGAGGGCCTCGACGCCCTGGAGCTCCTGCGGCGGAAGGTGACCATGCTGGACCAGCCGGATCCCCAGTAGCCGTAGCGGAGCGGAAGGCCCGCAAGGCGAGCTCCTTTGCCGTGGCCGTGGTCCGGAAGTTGCACTACGCTCCCTCCACGGTGGCCTTCGTCGACCTCAAGGTGATGACGTACAACGTGCAGGGGCATGGCTCCCTCCTGCTCGGGAGCTACCTGCGACGGATCGCGCGGGTCATCGCCGACGAGAAGCCCGACCTGGTCGGCCTCCAGGAGGTCTACCGCGGCGGCTGGCGGGCGCGCTTCGCCGATCAGGCGGAGGCGCTCGCCCGCGAGACCGGCATGACGGTCCACTTCGGACGGAGCTTTGGCAGCGGCGGCGGCGAGTTCGGCAACGCCCTCCTCGCCGCCGGCGAGGTGCGCTCGGTCGAGGTCCACCCGCTGCCCGGCGCCGGCGAGCCGCGCACCGTGCTCGAGGCGCGCGTCGCCGTGCGAGGCACCGAGATCCGCTTCCTCGTCACCCACCTCTCGGCCTGGGGAAGGCTGGGGCGCACGGCGCGCGGGCGGCAGGCGGAGTCGCTCGCCGCCCAGCTCCGGCGCACGGCGAGCCCGTTCGTCCTGGTGGGAGACCTGAACGCGCCGCCCGGCGCGCCGGAGCTCGGCCACCTCCTGGCGACGGATCTCTTCCGCGCCTGCGGGGAGCTCGCCTCGACCCACCGCATGACGCGGCAGCACCTCGACTACGTGCTCGCTGACCGCGGCTGGACCCCGGTCGCCTCGCGGGTCCTCCGCCGCGGGCCTTCGGATCACTGGCCGGTCGTCGTCGACCTGCGCCGCGCCGCCTGACAACCTGCCCGGCATCGATCAGATCGCCGATGGCCATCCGACGCTCGCAGGGCAAGCACCGGGAGTGGGTGGTCGAGGTCTCTCTCCTGAGCTTCTCGCTGCTCATCCTCACCGTCCTCGGCCTCGCGCTCCTCCTCTGGTCGGTCGTCCACCAGCGGACGACGCACGTCAAGATCCCCGCCATCGACCGCTTCTCCGAGGCGCTCCCCTCGATCGCCGGCATCGCGCGGGCCGAGATCCTCCCCGGCAACCGGGTGCGCGTGCTGCAGAACGGCGACGGTTTCTTCCCCCCCTTCCTCGCCGACGTCCGGGCGGCGCGCCGCAGCATCGACCTCGAGACCTACGTCTGGTGGAAGGGGCGAATCTGCGAGCGGGTGGCGGGGGAGCTCGCCGCGGCGGCGCGCCGCGGGGTCGAGGTGCGGATCACGCTCGACGCGCTCGGCGCTCACCAGGCCGACGAGCGCCTGCTCGCCGGGATGCGGTCGGCGGGCTGCCGCATCCAGCTCTATCACCCCGTCCGCCTGCGCGACCTCGGGCTGCTCAACAACCGCACCCATCGCAAGGTCGCGGTCATGGACGGTCGCATCGGCTACATCTTCGGCCATGGCATCGCCGCCGAGTGGACCGGCAACGGCCAGGACGCCCGGCACTGGCGCGACACCGGCCTGCGCATCGAGGGGCTGGCGGTCAACGAGCTGCAGGGGGCGTTCGTCGAGAACTGGGAGGAGGAGACCGGCGAGGTGCTGGTGGGGGAGAAGTACTTCCCGGCGCTCCATCCGGCGGGCGGCAGCCGGGTGCAGGTGGTCGCCGCCTCGCCGCACGGCGGGGTCTCGGAAATCGACCTGCTGCTCAAGATGGCGCTCGCCGGCGCCCAGCGCGAGCTGCTGGTGGAGAACCCCTACTTCATCCCCGACGACGAGCTGGTCGAGCTGCTCGCCCACGCCGTCAAGCGGGGCGTCGACGTGCGGATCATGGTCCCCGGCCCGGTGACCGACAGCGCGCTCGTCGAGCATGCGGGGCACTACTACTTCACCGAGCTGCTGCGCGCGGGGGTGAAGCTCTACGTCTACCGGCGGACGCTGCTGCACCAGAAGGTGATGATCGTCGACGGCCTCTGGTCGCTCGTCGGCTCGACCAACCTCGACGACCGCTCGATCTACATCAACGACGAGGCGAGCGCCGCGGTGATCGATCCCGCCGTGGCCAGGGAGCTCAAATCCGCCTTCGCTCACGACCTCGAGGACTGTGGCGAGATCCGCTACGCGGCCTGGCGGAGCCGCCCCCTCGCGCACCGCATCCTCGACGGATTGGCCTACGTCGCCAACGGCGAGCTCTGACCCGGGAGGAGGAGGGATGCCGGTGGACGATCCGTTGCACGCCGCGGGCGAGCTCGCCCGCCGCTACCTCGCCTCGCTGGCGGAGCGCCCGGTCGGCGCGCGGCTGGATTTCGACGCGCTCAGAGCCCGTCTCGGCGCGCTGCCCGCGGCCGGCGTCGACGCGGTCCGCGTCGTCGAGGAGCTGGCGGCGGCCGTCGATCCCGGGCTGGTGGCGTCGGCGGGCCCGCGCTTCTTCGGCTTCGTCATCGGCGGCAGCGTGCCGGCGGCGCTGGCCGCCGACTGGCTGGCCTCGGCGTGGGACCAGAACGCCGCCCTGGCGACGGCCTCGCCGGCGGCGGCGGCGGTCGAGTCGGTTGCCCGCGATTGGCTCCTCGACCTCTTCGATCTCCCGCGCTCGACCAGCCTCGGCTTGGTGACCGGCGGCCAGATGGCCAACTTCACCTGCCTGGCGGCGGCTCGCCACGCGGTGCTGGAGCGCGCCGGCTGGGACGTCGAGACCCGCGGCCTGCAGGGGGCGCCCCGCGTCGAGGTGATCGTCGGCGACGAGGCGCACGCGACGGTGTTCTCGGCCCTGCGCTACCTCGGGCTGGGGAGCGGGGGAGCCCGCCGCGTCGCCGTCGACGCGCAGGGCAGGATGCGCCCGGAGGAGCTGGCGCGCGCGCTCGCCGGCGGCGACGGCCCCGCCATCGTCTGCGCGCAGGCGGGCAACGTCGACACCGGCGCCTTCGACCCCCTCGACGAGATCGCCCCCCTGGCGCGCGCCAAGGGCGCCTGGCTCCACGTCGACGGCGCCTTCGGGCTGTGGGCGGCGGCCTCGCCCGCGCGCCGCGCGCTGCTCTGCGGGTTCGAGGCCGCGGACTCCTGGTCGACCGATGCCCACAAGTGGCTGAACGTCCCCTACGACTGCGGCATCGCCATGGTCGCCGACGCCGCGAGCCATCGCGGCGCCATGGGCAAGAGCGCGGCCTACCTGCTGCGCGCCGGGGACGGCGCGCGCGACTCCCACGACTTCACCCCCGAATCGTCGCGCCGCGCCCGCGGCTTCGCGGTCTACGCCGCGCTGCGCAGCCTGGGCCGCGCGGGCGTCGCCGACCTCGTCGAGCGCTGCTGCCGACTGGCGGCCCGCTGCGCCGACCGCCTGCGGCGGTCGCCGGGCGTCCGCGTGCTCAATGACGTCGTCCTGAACCAGGTGCTGGTGCGCTTCGAGCCGCCGGGCGGCGGCGATGCCGACGCCTTCACCCGCGCCGTCGTCGAGCGCGTGCAGGCCGACGGCACCTGCTGGCTGGGCGGCACCCGCTGGCAGGGCCAGGACGCGATGCGGATCTCCGTCTCCGGCTGGTCGACGACCGAGGCCGACATCGACCGCTCGGCGGACGCCATCCTGGCCTGCACCGCGGGGAGTTGGTGAGATCCGGACCTGTTAGGGAGCATTGCAGAAGGGATCGACAGAGCAGTAGATCGCGCCGCAGACGGTGCCATCGGCAATATAGGCGAAGCAGTCGTCTTCGCAGGCATATTCATCGCACCCATCGACGCACCCGTTGCAATTGTTGCAGCAGATCGACTGCTGCTTGCATTGGCATACGCAGCGGTCAAAGGCCGCGCAACTCCCCTCCCAGATCGGTTGTGGCTGGAACTGCAGAGCTGGAGGCGTCGCCTTGGTCCCAGGTCTGCTCTGTACCGGAACGAGCAGGACGGAACGTAGACTCGGCTTGCTCGGGCATGCGACCCCGCTGGCCGCAGCCTGCGCAAAGCCAGGGCTGGCCGTGATGAAGAACCCCAACGCGCCCCAGAAGATGCAACGGCTCATCGTCATGG
>DATBQN010000488.1:0-6674 GCA_036560825.1 Thermoanaerobaculia bacterium | reverse complement strand
CCACTTCGCCGGCTACGCAGCAAGATCTATTCCAAAGTCTATCTATTGCCCGCCGGCCGCCCGCCATCGAAGAGGGCGCGCACGGCGTCGACGGTGTCCGCCTCGGCGGCGGTCTTGTCCTCGCGGTAGCGCTTGACGCGGGCGAAGCGGAGGGCCATGCCGCCGGGATATTGCGGGCTCTCCTGGACGTCGCTGAAGGCGACCTCGACGACCACCTCGGGGCGCAGGTGGACGGTCCAGCCGTCGGTCGCCAGGGCGATCTGCTGAAAGCGCTCGGTCTGCCAGGCGAGCATCTCGTCGGTCATCCCCTTGAAGGTCTTGCCGAGCATGACGAAGCCGCCGTTCTCGGCGTCGCGCGCGCCGAGGTGGAGGTTGGAGAGCCAGCCCCGGCGCCGGCCGTGCCCCCATTCGGCGGCGAGGACGACGAGGTCGAGGGTGTGGGCGGGCTTGATCTTCAGCCAGGAGAAGCCGCGCCGGCCGGCCTCGTAGGGAGCGGCGAGCGCCTTCGCCGCGCCTCGGCGATCGCCGCGGGGCCGAGGCCGATCCGTCCCTGCGGCGCCTGTCGGAGACTGCCGGAGAGGAAGGCCACGGCGATCTCGACCTCCGCCGGCGGCACCCGCCGCAGGAGGTCGGCCAGGGCGCCGATCTTCTCGCCGCGGGCGCGGGTCTCGCCGACGCGGAGCGAGGTGGCGACGAGGTCGGCGAGGCGCATGGCGACGGCCATCGTATCGCCGCGCCCCGCCGGGCTCACCTTGCTCTATGGATGGACGCCACCGTCCAGACCTTCCACGGATCGCCCGGAGGACCCACGATGAAGACCGCGCTCCCGCCGTCCCGCCGCCTGCTGCTCGCCCTCGCCGTCCTGCTCGTCCTCGCCGCCGGCCTGCTGTCGGTGCCCCTCCAGACGGAGGCCGCGACGACGCGCAGCGGCCACGAGTTCATCTACTTCAACGACGCCGCGCACGACACCGTCGTCGGCGTGCAGGTCTGGTGCAAGAGCGGCGCCCACAGCGGCTGGGGCAAGATCACCCCGTACGTCGAGATCGATCCCTCGTTCTGCTAGAGAGAGCGGGCCGGCGGTCGCCGCGGCCGCCGGCCCGTGCTACGCTCCAGCGCGGTCCCGAGAGCGCCCATGGCAAGCGCCGTCCCGCTCCGCGTCGTCATCGTGAAACCCAGCAAGTACGGGCTCGACGGCTGCGTCGAGCGCTTCCGCTGGGGCTTCATGCCCAACAGCACGGTCGCCCACCTGAAGAGCATGACGCCCGCCGCGGTCGAGGGCTCGCCCTGCGAGGTCTTCGCCGTCGACGAGTACGTCCACACCGACCTCGGCTACCTCGGCCTGCTGGCGCGCGAAGAGGGGAGGCGGACGCTCCTCGCGCTGGTCGGTGTGCAGAGCCATCAGCTCCACCGCGCCCTCGACCTCGCGGCCCTGGCGCGCGAGCGCGGCGTCGAGGCGGCGGTCATCGGCGGTCCCCATCCGATGACCTGCGACACGGCGATGCTCCAGGGCCGCGGCGTCGCCTTCGCCGTCGCCGAGGCGGAGAACGTCTGGCCGGCGATCCTCCGCGACGCGGCGCAGGGCGAGCTCCGCCCGGTCTACGGCGAAGGGGAGCGCTGGCAGGCGCGGCTCGAGCCGCCGGTGCTCGTTCCGCCGTCGCGGCGCGAGCTCCGCCGCTACGCCGTGCCGCTCCTCGGCGTGTACCCCGCGCGCGGCTGTCCCTACTCCTGCAACTTCTGCTCGGTGATCAAGATCGCCGGCCGCGCCGTGCGCAGCCAGCCGCTCGCCACCACCCTCGCCAGCCTGCGCGCCGCCCGCGACGCCGGCGTGCGCTTCATCCTCTTCACCGCCGACAACTTCAACAAGATCCCCGAGGTCGAGACGCTCCTCGACGCGATGATCGACGAGGGGCTGCGGCTGCCGTTCTTCGCCCAGTGCGACACCCAGGTCTACAAGCAGGAGGCGCTGGTCGCCCGCATGGCGGCGGCGGGCTGCTTCCAGATGTTCGTCGGCGCCGAGTCGTTCAGCCGCGAGGCGCTGCGCGAGGCCGCGAAGCACCACAACCATCCCGAGCGCTACCGGCAGATCGTCGAGCTCTGCCGCGCCCACGGCATCACCAGCCACTTCTCGAACATCCTGGGCTTCCCGTCGGACAGCGAGGGGACGATCCGCGAGCACCTGCGCGCCCTGGACGGCCTCGGCCCCGACCTCGCCTCGTTCTACATCCTCACCCCGATCCCGGGCACCGAGCAGTACGAGGACTTCCTCGCCGCCGGCCTCATCGACGAGACCAACCTCGACCGCTTCGACGGCACGGCGGTGACCTGGCGCCATCCGCGCCTGAGCGGGGCGGCGCTCCGCGACCTCCTCTTCCGCGGCTACCGAGAATTTCATGCCGCGCGCAAGGTCGCCGGGCGGCTCGCCCGCCTGGCCCGCGGGCGGCGCGACTTCCGGCTCGCCGGCTCGCTCTTCGCCGTCACCGGCTACTCGGCCCAGGCGCGCTGGAGCGCCCTGCGGCGCGAGCACCCGATGGCGGGCGGCACCGGCCGCGTGCGCCGCGACCGGGAGGCGGACTACGCGGCCCTGCGCCGGCGACGCTTCGACATCGCGCGGGCGCCGCTGCCGCGGAGCCTCGCCCTGAGCGCCGCCGACGAGGAATTGAACCGCCGCGCCAAGCTGGCGGTCTAGGCGATCGCATTGCAAACGGAGGAGGACCATGCACGACTTCCACATCCTGGCCGGTCCGAGCGCCCGGCCCGCCGCCCTGATCGTCGGCGCGCTGCTGCTCCTCGCCGGCCGCCGGCTCTTCTGGCTGCTCGTCGGCGTCGTCGGCTTCCTCGCCGCCTACTCGCTGTCGCTCCAGGTCCTCCATCTCCGGCCCGCCGGGCTCGAGCTGCTGGTCGCCGTGATGGTCGGCCTGATCGGGGTGCTGCTCGCCGTCTTCCTACAGAAGGTCGCCATCGCGCTCGCCGGGTTCCTGCTCGGCGTCTACTTCGCGGCCGAGCTCATGGGCGTGGCCCTCGGCCCGCCCTCCGGACACGCGCTGTCGGCGATCGCCCATGGCCTCACCCCCGGCCAGGAGGTCATCGCGCTCGTCGCCGGCGTGCTCGCGGCGCTCCTCGCGGTCGGCCTCTTCGACCTCGCCCTGATCGTCCTCTCGGCGCTCGCCGGCGCCAGCCTGGTGAGCGACGCGCTCCAGGCCGGAGCGTCGCTTCGCTGGCTGCTGTTCGTCGTGCTCGCGGCGATCGGCATCGCCATCCAGACCAGCTGGTCGCGGCGCAGCGGGGCGCGCGCGGCCTAGCGGCCGCTCTTCGAGGAGAACCCTACGTGTTAGGTCAAGGCTTGTGCTGCGGGTTCCTTCCCCCTGGGAGGGGGCAGGTTGGGGAACCGCCCCCCTCCTGTCCTCCCCCCTGTCCCAACCACCGCCCCCCCAGGGGGGAGGGACGCGCGATCCACCTGCGGGTGATCACGACGGTCGTGGCCGCCCTGAGCGTTCTCCTGAGCTTTTTAGGGATGGGGAAGTTGGCCGCAGCCGCTGCGGCGCCCGCCGCGCCGGGAAGCGCGGCGCAAGAGGCGCTCGCGGCGACCGAGCGCGCCTTCGCGCAGGCCGCCGCGGCCCAGGGGGTGAAGGAGGCGTTCCTCGCCTACCTCGCCGACGACGCCGTCCTCTTCCGGCCGCGACCCGTGCCAGGCAAGGCGTGGATGCGCGACCACCCGGCGCCGGCCATCCGCCTCGCCTGGAGCCCGAGCTTCGTCCAGGTGTCGCAGGCGGGCGATCTCGGCTACACCACCGGCCCCTACGAGGTGCGGAGCACCGATCCCAAGGACGGCGAGGTCGACTACGGGCGCTTCGTGACGGTCTGGCGGCGCCAGCAGGACGGGCCCTGGCGGGTCGCCCTCGACATCGGCGTCCCGGCGCCGCAATCGCTCTCCCCGGCGGGCGCCGCCGTCGAGCACGGCCGTCCTCTGGTCGCCGCGTCGTCGGGCGGCGCGGCGGCCGACCGCGAGTCGCTCCTCGCCGCCGATCGGGCGCTCGCCGCCGCGGTCGCCGCGCAGGGCGCACCGGCCGCCTACGCGGGGCGCCTCGGCGAGGGCGCGCGGCTGCTGCGCCAGGGGCAGGCGCCGGCGATGGGCGCGGCGGCGATCCGGGCCGCGCTCGCCACCCGGCCCTCCAAGCTCGCCTGGCCCTCGGCCGAAGGGGAGGTCGCGGTCTCGGGGGACCTCGGGTACACGCACGGCATCGCCACCTACGAGCTGGCGCCGGGCGCTCCCGCCCAGAGCGCCGGCTTCCTCCGCCTCTGGGAGCGCGCGCCGGGCGGCGAGTGGAAGATCGCGCTCGATCTCCTCAGCCGGCTCCCGCCGCTGCCGCCGCCGGTCGAGGGCGGCACCCGATAACCCTTTCTCACCGCCTCTTTTTTCGCTTCGCCTGGAGGCTCTTGAGCGCCTCGATAGGGCGCCGGTCGGGGGCCATCCTGCGGATGGCGCGCTGCAGGCTCGCCTCCGCCGCGTCGAGGTCGCCGAGCTCGCCCTGGATCTCGCCCAGATAGAGGAGGGCGAGGGCGCAGCGCGGGTCGATGCGCAGGGCCTCCTCGAGCTCGGCGACCGCCTGCTTCGAGCCGTGTTGCTGGAAGCGGCAGCGGGCGAGCTCGGCGCGATAGAGGCCGTTCTGGGGATCGCAGTCGGAGGCGAAGGCGAAGAGCTGGATCGCCTCGCGGAGCTTGCCCGCCTCGAGCGCCGCCTGGCCCTTACGGTACTGCGCCTCGGGGTCGAGGAGGTCGGTCTTGATGGCGATCGAGGCGGCCGGCCGGCGCGCCTCCTCGCGCAGCGTGCGGCGTCGGAAGAGGAGGGTCTCGCGCTGCTCGCGGTCGGCGAGCTGACCGTAGGCGCGGGCGCCGGCGAGGAGGAGCTCGCGCGCCTTGTCGGCGAGCGGCGCCAGCGGAGCGAGCGCCGGAGCGGCGAAGCGCGCCGGAGCGAAGCGCGCCGCGAAGTCGAGGAAGCGATCGTCGACGTCGGCCGCGGATGCTCCCTCCGCCGCCCCCAGCAGGTCGAAGGCGTCCTGGCGCCGGTGCGCCAGGTAGACCTTCATCAGCTCGTTCTCGATCGCCTCGAGCTCCGGCTTCGAGAGGCTGGAGGGGCTCGAGAGGCTGGCATCGGCGGCGGTGTTGGCGGCGTTGGCGGCATGGACGGGAGCGGCGGGACGGGCGGCTGGCGCGGGCTCCCGGGCGGGCGCGCTCTTCGGCAGCTGGTCGGCCGGCGTGACGACGCCGAGGACGCCCAGGGCGTAGACCAGGCGCGCGACCTCGTCGAGGCCGAGGCCGGTCGCCGCCGCCAGCTCGTCCATCCGCGCGCCACGGCCGATCGCCTCGATGAGGCGCTCCTGGCCGGGCGCCAGACGGATCTCGCCGAGCGGGAAGGGAGGGGCGGGGTGGAGGGCGAGCGGCCTGCCGACCAGCGGGCCGACCGCGGCGTTGACCTCCTCCTGGGGCGCGAAGCGGGTGATGCCGGTGACCACGAGCTGCGGCACGCGGACCTTGAGCGCCGACTCGTGGCGCTGGCCGTCGGCGGCGAGCCGGAACTCGCCCTCCCGCCAGGCGAAGAGGTCGAGCAGCTTCTTCGCCAGATTCTGCTGCAGGGCTTTGAACAGCTCGACCGGCGTGAGCAGGCCGCGCTCGACGAGCGCCTCGCCCATCGGCGTCCCCTGGGCGGCGGCGCGGGCGAGGCAGGCGTGGCAGTCCTCCTCCGAGAGGCGCCCGGCGGCCACCAGGAAGCCGCCCAGGGTGTCCTGGACGAGGTTCGAGCGGCAGTCGACGGGGACGCCCGCCTCGAGGACGATCGTCTTCGCGAGCTGGTGGCGGCCGACCTCGAGCACCAGGGTGCGCCCGTGCACGGCGAGCGCCTGGAGCAGCACCCCGAACGGCGCCTCGCGCAGGTTTCCCTGACGCCGGAGCGAGAGCTCCAGCAGCTCGTCACGGGTGGGGATCAACCGCTCTCCTCGCGTCTCTTCGCTGCAATGGAATTCGCCGAAACAGTATATCGAGTCTGCTCCAATACAAAGCTGCCCGTTGCGCCGGAGCGCAACGGGCAGCGGACCATCTACGTCAGGGGGATCTAGGCGGTAGGCGGCCTAGTGCGCGCTCTCGTCGTAGGCGCGGAGCATGTTGTCGGTGAACCGCTTGTAACCGTCCGGGTTGGAGATGAGCTCGACGCCCGGGTGGCGCAGCGCCTGGAGAGCGGTCTTCAGGCACTTGTCGAAGTCCTTGCGGCTCTGGCCGACGACGTCGTAGCTGCAGGGGATCTCGGGGAAGAGGACCTTCTCGCCGGCCTGCACGTCGTAGAGCTTGTTGCGCACCGACTTGCCGGTGCCCGGATTCGGCCAGTCGACCTCGACGGTGCCCTGCACCGCGTCGCCCAGGCCGACGTTGACCTCGAGGGCGTTCGTCGAGGCGTGGCTCTCGCCGTCGGTCACCGGATGCATGATCGTCTTGCCGCCGTCGGGCGTGAACTTGACCATGGCACCCACGCCGTCGCGGTTGTTGCGGCCGATGCCGACATAGCCGGTGCCGACGACGCGGATCTTGGCCCAGTGGTTGCCGTTGTTGGCGCTGTTGATCTCGACCGCGAGGTTGCCGTCGCTGAGCGTGGTCGGGATGTAGGTGAAGAAGCCCGGGTTGGTGAG
>DATBQN010000487.1:0-3406 GCA_036560825.1 Thermoanaerobaculia bacterium | reverse complement strand
CGCTCCGCTCACCACCAGCCTACATTCGTGGGCGTAGGCTGGTGGTGAGCGGAGCGAACCCCAGCACCAGAATGACCCTGCATCGGCGAGGCGCGACCCGGGCGGCTCGGCCTGGTCCGCCCCGCCGCGCCGCCGCCGATGGTAGGCTCGGCCGCCGATGACCCTCTACGACACCATCGTCGTCGGCGGCGGCCCGGCGGGGCTCACCGTCGGCCTCCACCTCGCCTGGCAGAACCGCAGGGTGCTGGTGATCGACCGCGCCAGCGGCCCGCTCTTCTATACCCTGGAGAAGCTCTACAACGTCCCCGGCATGCCCGAGGCGACCGGCGTCGCGATCCAGAAGGCCCTGAAGGCCCAGGCGCAGGCGCGGGGGGCGGAGATCGAGCACGCGAACGTCGTCTCGGCGTCCGGCGCCGCGGGGGACTTCCACCTCCGCGGCGCCAAGGACGGCCAGGAGTGGCGGGCGCGGACCCTCGTGCTCGCGACCGGCGTCGCCCGCTATCACCCCAGCGTCGACGGCGACTTCACCCCCTGCTTCCAGTACGCCGGCAAGGGGAACCTCTTCTATTGCACGGATTGCGAGGGGCCGGAGATCACCGGCAAGGACACCCTCGTCATCGGCACCGGCCACGCCGAGTGGGCGGCGGCGATGGCGATCGGCCTCTCGCGCTACACCCCGCGCCTGCGCATCCTGGCGACCGAGGGGACGACGATCTCCGAGGAGCGCGCGCGGGTCCTCCGCGAGAAGGGCATCCCGGTGATCGGCGGCGAGATCAAGCGGCTGATCGGCGAGGGCAAGCAGCTCTCCGGCCTCGAGCTCGCCGACGGCACCGTCCTCTCCGCCGAGGCCTTCTTCGTCTCCAGCCCCGCCCACGGCCGCACCGACCTCGCCGAGCAGCTGGGGGTGAGGATGGCGGCGACCGGCCGCCACGCCGAGCCCGCCTCGCAGCGCGGCGACACCAACGTCCCCGGTGTCTGGATCGCCGGCGACCTCCGCCCGATGACCCAGCAGGTCGCCGTCGCCATGGGCACCGGCAACATCGCCGCCGTGATGATCGACCAGCGCTTCCGCGAGCGGGAGGTCGGCGCGTAGCGCCGGCGAGCGGCTCCTCCGCCTTCGATCGCACGATCCGACCGCATGGACGTCTCCGAGTCTCCCGCCATCGCGGTCCGCTGCCGCGGCCTCGTCAAGCGCTACGCCGACGTCACCGCCGTCGACGGTCTCGATCTCGAGATCCGCCGCGGCGAGTGCTTCGGCCTGCTCGGCCCCAACGGCGCCGGCAAGACGACGACGATCGAGATCCTCGAGGGGCTGACCACCCCGGACGCCGGCGAGGTGGAGCTGCTGGGGACCACCTGGGCCGCGAGCCCGCGCCGCCTCCGCGAACGGCTCGGCATCTCGCTCCAGGAGACGCAGCTCAACGAGAAGCTGACCGTCGAGGAGACGCTCCGCCTGTTCCGCTCCTTCTACCGCCAGGGGCGCGATCCCGACCGGGTGATCGCCGACCTCTCGCTCGAAGAGAAGCGCCGGTCCCGCGTCGGCAAGCTCTCGGGCGGCCAGAAGCAGCGGCTGGCCGTCGCCTGCGCGCTCGTCGGCGATCCCGAGGTGCTGTTCCTGGACGAGCCGACGACCGGCCTCGACCCGCAGAGCCGCCTCGAGCTCTGGGGGCTCGTCACCGGCTTCCGCGCCGCCGGCGGCACGGTGCTCGTGACCACCCACTACATGGACGAGGCGGAGCGGCTCTGCGACCGGGTGGCGATCGTCGACCACGGCAGAGTGATCGCCCTCGGCACCCCGGCCGAGCTGATCGGCGCTCTCCACGCCGCCAACGTCATCGAGTTCGCCGCCGCGCCGGAGCTTCCCGAGGCCGCGCTCCTCGCCCTCCCCGGCGCCACCGAGATCCATCGCCGCGGCCCCAACCAGGCGCTCTCGGTGGGCTCCCTCTCGGAGTCGGTGCCGGCGCTCCTCGCCGCCATCGACCGCGCCGGCGCCCGGCTGGTCACCCTCTCGACCCACCAGGCGACGCTCGAGGATCTCTTCGTCACCCTGACCGGCCGCGAGCTGCGGGAGGGCCAGTAGCGCCATGCGCGTCCGGCCGCCGCTCGTCGAGCTGACCGTCGCCCGCGCCAAGGAGTTCGTGCGCGAGCCGGAGGCCATCTTCTGGGTCTTCGCGGTGCCGATCGTCTTCTCGATCGTCCTCGGCTTCGCCTTCCGCGCCAAGCCGCCCGACCGCACCCCGGTGGCGGTCGCGATCCCCGCGGCGGCTGCCGCGGGCGACGGATCGGCGGCGATGGCGGCGATGGCAGCGCTCGCGCGCTCGCCATTCCTCGCGCCGCGGCCCTACCCCGAGGCGGCGGGGCACGAGGCCCTGCGCACCGGCAAGGTGTCGCTCCTGGTGACCCCGGGCGGCGGCGGCTCCCGCGGCGTCACCTTCGAGTTCGACCCCACGCAGCCGGAGTCGCGCATCGCCCGCCTCGAGGCCCAGGATGCTCTCGAGCGGGCGGCCGGCCGCGCCGACGTCGTCCCGGTGCGCGCCGTCGAGATGACCGAGAAGGGGTCCCGCTACATCGACTTCCTGATCCCCGGCCTCCTCGGCATGAACCTCATGGGGACCGGCATCTGGAGCCTCGCCTTCTCGATCACCAACGCGCGCAGCCGCCGCATCCTCAAGCGCCTGGTGGCGACGCCGATGCGCCGCAGCGACTTCCTGCTGGCGCAGATCTTCGCCCGCCTGGTCTTCCTGGCCATCGAGGTGACGCTGCTGGTGGGGTTCGGCTGGATCGTCTTCGGGGTCGCCGTGCGCGGCTCGATCCTCCTCCTCCTCGCCACCTGCTTCCTCGGCGCCATGTGCTTCTGCGGCCTCGGCCTCCTCATCGCCTCGCGGGTGACGACGCTCGAGGGCGCCTCCGGGCTCACCAACCTGGTGATGCTCCCCATGTGGCTCTGCTCGGGGGTCTTCTTCTCCTCCGACCGCTTCCCGGCCAAGGCCCAGCCGCTCATCCAGGCGCTGCCGCTGACCGCCCTCAACAACGCGTTGCGCGACATCATGAACGAGGCGAAGCCGCTCTCGGCCGTGGCTCCGGCGCTCGCCCTCCTCGCCGCCTGGGGCGTCGTCTCCTTCGCCGTGGCGCTCAAGATCTTCAAGTGGAAATAGGCCGTCTCGCAGGGAGGTAGACCAGCGACGCGGTGCCTCAAAGCGCTGGCTCCTCGGCCGGCTCTCCAGGCTGTGTCGCAGACGTCGGTGGCCGTTGGTAGCGTGGAGACGCCCCGACGGCGGTGGACTCGGCAGGCTAGTCGCTAAACAAGCGAATGCGGCTCGGTTTGACCTTGGATGGTGAGCGTTCCGGCCCAAGTGCGAGGCTTGCCGCATCGTTTTGGCCGAATGGGTGATTCGGTGCTGGTGAT
>DATBQN010000486.1:0-8760 GCA_036560825.1 Thermoanaerobaculia bacterium | reverse complement strand
AGCTCCGGCGGGCGGGACCGGAGGGGCGCTGGATCCTGGTCGCCCTCGGCATCTTCGGCGCCGCGCTGCTCTATGGCGACGGCATGATCACGCCGGCGATTTCGGTGCTCTCGGCGGTCGAGGGGCTGTCGATCGCCACCCCCTTCTTCAACCCCTACGTGGTGCCGATCACGCTGGTCATCCTGTTCGTCCTCTTCCTGATCCAGCGGCGGGGGACGGCCGGGATCGGCGCCCTCTTCGGGCCGGTGATGATCCTCTGGTTCGTGGTGCTGGCGGTGCTCGGCGTCGTCTGGACGGCGCGCATGCCGTCGGTCCTCGGCGCCATCAACCCCTGGCACGCCGTGCGCTTTTTCCTGCACAACCGCTGGCGCGGCTTCCTCGTCCTCGGCTCGGTCTTCCTGGTGGTCACCGGCGGCGAGGCGCTCTACGCCGACATGGGGCACTTCGGACGGCGGCCGATCCGCCTCGCCTGGTTCACTTTCGTGCTCCCCTCGCTGCTGCTCAACTACTTCGGCCAGGGCGCGCTGCTGCTGAGCCATCCGGACGCCGCCAAGAACCCGTTCTACGAGCTGTCGGGGCGGCTCGGCCCCTCCTGGATCCTCTTCCCGATGGTGGTGCTGTCGACGGTCGCCACCATCATCGCCTCGCAGGCGGTGATCTCGGGCGCCTTCTCGCTCACCCGCCAGGCGGTGCAGCTCGGCTACCTGCCGCGCTTCGAGATCATCCACACCTCGCACGAGGAGTTCGGCCAGATCTACATCCCGGGGGTGAACTGGGTGCTGATGGTGGCGACCATCGGCTTGGTGCTCGGCTTCCGCACCTCGTCGCACCTCGCCGCCGCCTACGGCGTCGCGGTGACGACGACGATGATCATCACGACCCTCCTCGCCGCCGTGGTGGCGCGCAACCTCTGGAAGTGGAAGCTGTGGCAGGTCGGCCTGGTGACCGCCGGCTTTCTCTTCGTCGACCTCGCCTTCTTCGGCGCCAACATGGTCAAGGTGGCCGACGGCGGCTGGTTCCCGCTGCTGGTGGGCTCCATCGTCTACACCATGATGGTCACCTGGCAGTACGGCCGCCGCGACCTCGGCGAGCAGCTCTCGCGCGACGCCCTGCCGTTCGACAAGTTCGTCGCCCGCATGGACCCCTCGCACCCGCACCGGGTGCCGGGGACGGCGGTGTTCATGGCCCGCGATCCCATCGCGACGCCCACCGCCCTCCTCCACAACGTCAAGCACAACAAGGTGCTCCACCAGCGGGTGGTGCTGCTCACCGCGCTGGTCGAGGAGGTGCCGCAGGTGTCCCCCGAGCGGCGCGTCGAGGTCGAGCCCCTGGGCAAGGACTTCTATCGCGTCATGGCGCGCTACGGCTTCATGGAGAGCCCGAGCATGCCGGAGATCATCGAGAAGGCGCGCGAGCAGGGCCTCCAGCTCGACGCCATGAAGACGACCTTCTTCCTCTCGCGGGTCACCCTCCTCCCCACCAACAAGCACGGTCTCGCCGCCTGGCGCGACCGGCTCTACGCGCTGATGTCGAGGAACGCCGTCCGCCCCACCGACTTCTTCCGCATCCCGCCCAACCGGGTGATCGAGCTCGGCATGCAGATGCGGCTCTGAGCACCAAGGAGGATTCCCGCATGTGGACCGCTCTCCTCGCCACCGCGCTTCTCTCGACCCCCGTCCCGCCACCGCCGCGCGACGCCGGCCTGCCGCCCGCCGAGCAGCCGGCGAAGGCCGCCCTCGACAGCTCCCCTCGCCACGGGGAGTGGGTGGACGTCAAGCTCCCGGCCGGCGGGACGCCGATCCGCACCTGGATCGTCTACCCGGAGCGCAAGGACAAGGCCCCCGTCGTCCTCGTCATCCACGAGGTCTTCGGCCTCTCCGATTGGGTCCGCGCCGTGGCCGACCAGCTGGCGCGGGAGGGGTTCATCGCCGTCGCGCCCGACCTCGTCTCCGGGCTCGGCCCGCACGGCGGCGGCTCCGACTCCGTGCCGGGCCGCGACGACGTGGTGAAGCTGGTGCACGCGCTCGCCCCCGAGCAGGCGATCGCCCGGCTCAATGCCGTCCGCGACTACGCCGTCAAGCTACCCGCCGCGAACGGCCGCAGCGCGACGATCGGCTTCTGCTGGGGAGGGGGGACGAGCTTCGCCTACGCCGCGGCGCAGCCGGCCTTGAACGCCGCCGTCGTCTACTACGGCGTTGCGCCGGAGGCCGCCGCGCTGGCGCGCATCCAGGCCCCGGTCCTCGGCCTCTACGGCGGCGACGACGCGCGCGTCGACGCGACGATCCCGCCGGCGGAGGCGGAGATGAAGCGGCTGGGGAAGAGCTACGAGCCCCACGTCTACGCGGGCGCCGGCCACGGCTTCCTGCGCCAGCAGGACGGCCGCGACGGCGCCAACCTCAAGGCGACGAAGGACGCCTGGCCGCGGACGCTCGCCTTCCTGCGCGAGCACTTGAAGTGAGGCGAGCGCCGCGGCCTGCGGCCGCGGCGCAGCGAGGAGCCGCCGTCAGTTGACGCCCGCCATCAGCCGCTTCACCGGCCGCGCCACGGCGACCGCGACGAGGGTGAAGAGGAGGCAGACGGCGAACACCGAGCCGAAGATCCAGGGCAGCGGGAAGCTCTCGAAGAGGCCGGCGACCTGGCCGCCGACGAAGTTGCCGACCGCGGTCGCCATGAACCAGATCCCCATCACCTGGCTCGCCACCGGCGCCGGCGCCAGCTTGGTCATCGTCGACAGCCCGACCGGCGAGAGGCAGAGCTCGCCGATGGTGTGGCAGAGATAGACGGTGAGCAGCCACGTCGGGCTCACCCGGCCGCCGGCCGGCCCCGAGACCATGGCGCCGAAGGCGATGACGAGGAACCCGGCGCCGACGAAGAAGAGGCCGTAGGCGAACTTCGCCGGCGAGGACGGCTCGCGGCGGCCGAGCGCGATCCACAGCCAGGCGAAGACCGGGGCGAGCATCCAGAGGAACAGCGAGTTGACCGACTGGAACCAGCTCGAGGGGAAGGGGAGGCCGAAGATCGAGTTGCGGGTGAAGCGGTCGGCGAAGAGGTTCAAGGTCGAGCCCGCCTGCTCGAAGGCCGACCAGAAGAGCGAGGCGAAGACGAAGAAGACGGCGATCGCCACCAGCCGCTGGCGCTCGACCGGCGTGAAGTCGCGGCGGCTGAAGAGGTAGGCGAAGTAGGCGAGGGGGACGATCACCAGCGCGTAGCCGACGATCCGCGTCACCCCCTCGGCGCCGATCGGCAGGAGGCCGGCGGAGCGCAGCGCGAAGAGGGCGGCGACGAGCGCGGCGGCGAGCCCGGCGCCGAGCCAGAGGTTGCGCTTCTGGCGGGCGAAGACCGCCGGGTCGGCCGGCCGGTTGGGATGGAGCCCGGCCTCCCCCAGCCGGTGGCCGCCGAGGACGTACTGGACGACCCCCAGCGTCATGCCGACCGTCGCGGCGCCGAAGCCCCAGTGCCAGCTGCTCTCGGGACGGATGCCCACGCCGGCGAGGAAGCGGCGGAAGGTGTCGCTCTGGGCGAGGAAGCCGGTGACCAGCGGCGCCGAGAAGGCGCCGAGGTTGATCCCCATGTAGAAGAGCGAGAAGCCGGCGTCGCGGCGGCGGTCGTCCGCCGAGTAGAGCGCGCCGACCATGCTGCTGATGTTGGGCTTGAGCAGCCCGGTGCCGGCGACGATGAGGAGGAGGCCGAGGTAGAAGGTCGAGATGCCGTGAAAGGTAAGGGAGAGGTGGCCGAGGGCGATGAGGATGCCGCCGGCGAGCACCGAGCGCCGCTGGCCGAAGAAGCGGTCGGCGAGCCAGCCGCCGGGGAGCGCGGTGAAGTAGACCATCGCCGTGTAGAGCCCGTAGATCGGACCGGCCTTGGCGGCGCTCCACCCCAGGCCGCCGCTGCTGACGGAGGCGGTCATGAAGAGGAGAAGGAGGGCCCGCATGCCGTAGTAGCTGAAGCGCTCCCACATCTCGGTGAAGAAGAGGGTGGAGAGGCCGATCGGGTGGCCGAAGAAGCTCCGCCCGCTCGGCACGGCGGCGCGCACCCCCTGCTCGGCGACGTCGAGCGAGGCGCGGCTGGCGAATTCGGGGGTCGGATCGTCGGGCATGAGGGGTCTCTCGCTGCCGCTCGAACGCGTTGAGATGGGCCGGCCGGGCCGGACGATGGCCCGGCACTCTACCACGCCGCCCGCCCGCCGCCGGGAGAGGTCTCGCGCGTCCTCCGGAGCGGACGAGCGCGACCCCCGCGGACGCCGATCCGTATCCATGGATTCCGTTCTTTGAACCGGAGACCTGCGGATCGTCGGAGACCGCGAGGGTGCGGAGCCTGCTGTCGCCGCGCGGATGGCCGCACCCTCCCCATAGAGCCCGGTGGCACCACCCTTGCTGTGTCATCCGTTGCCCCAGCGGACCCGCGCCGAGGCGACTGGATAGACGCGGGAGCCGCACCCTCCGCAACACCCCCGCCCACTCCCTTCCCGCGAGCGGAGTCGCCGTCGCCTCCGGCCCCGCTCCCCTACCTTCTTCGCCGCGCGCGATGAGACCTTAAGATAGCTGGACGTTCTGGAGGTGCCCATGACGCCGACCACCCCGACCGACTCCCCTCTCGCCGATCTCCGCGACGCGATCGCCGAGGTCGACCGCGCGCTCCTCGAGCTGCTGCGCCGCCGCATGGAGCTCGCCGGCGAGGTGGGGCGGATCAAGGCGGAGCTGGCGCTGCCCATCGTGGTGCGCGACGTCGAGGACCGGGTGATCGAGCGGGCGCGGCAGAACGCCGCCGCGTGCGGCGTCTCCGAGACGGTCATGGAGGCGGTCTTCACGGCGATCATCCGCGGCGCCGTCGAGCGCCAGCACCGGGTGGGGATCGCGCTGCGCGAGCGCCGCGGCGAGCGCGTGCTGATCGCCGGCGGCGCCGGCGGCATGGGCTCCTGGCTGCGCGGGTTCCTCGAGCTCGCCGGCCACGCCGTCGAGATCGCCGACCCGGCGCTCGCCGGCGTCCCCGAGTCGCCCCGCCGCTTCGCCGCGCTCGACGGCGTGGAGGACCTCGACGCCTATGCCGCGATCTTCGTCGCCGTGCCGCTCGACCGCACGGCGGCGGTGGTCGCCGACCTCGTCCGCCGCCGGCCGCGGGGGGTGGTGATCGAGATCACCTCGATCAAGGCGCACCTCGCGCCGGTGCTCAGGGAGGCCCGCGCGGCGGGCGTCCGCGCGCTCGCCCTCCATCCCATGTTCGGCCCCTCGAAGTCGCTCTACGAGCCGCTCACCTTCGTGCTCGCGACCCAGCGCGGGGCCGGGATCGAGCGGCGCGAGCTCGAGCCGCTCCTCGCCCACCCCTACACCCGCATCATCGCGGTCCCCTTCGACCATCACGATCGCCTGATGGGCTGGCTCCTCGGCCTCGCTCACTTGACCAACATCCTCTTCGGCTCCGCGCTCACCCGCTCCGGCATCGATCCGCGCCAGCTCCACGACTGCGCCTCGACGACCTTCACGCGCCAGGTGGCGACGGCCCTCTCGGTGCTCTCCGAGGATCCCGATCTCTATCTCGACATCCAGCACCTCAACCCGCACCGCGGCGAGGTCTACGCCGCCGTGCGCCAGGCCCTCGACACCCTGGAGTCCCGCGTCGTCGCCCGCGACCGCGACGGCTTCCGCGAGGTCTTGAGCGCGGCCAGACAGGCGCTCGCGCCGGGTTGAGGGTCGCGGTTGTCCTAAGTGCCCACCGGCATTCGATTTTCTCTCGGTCCTTCGAGACAGCCGAGGGGAAAAAATGCTATTCTTCCGCCACTCTTGGTGCTCGGGACCTTTACGTCCTCAGAGTCGTAAACGATTGCAAGGAGGCGCTCGCCATGAAACACGTGGTCATCCTGGGACTGCTCGCCGCCGCCGCGACCCTGCCCCTCCAGGCCGGGACGGTCTACGTCCCCTACGCGACCGACGAGATGGTGGGATCGGCGCACTACCGGACGGAGGTCGCCGTGACCAACCCCGGCGACTCGCCGGCCCGCGTGCAGATGCTCTTCGTCTCCGCCGACGGAGTGCGCCTCCCGGGCCGCACGGCGACCGTCCCGGCGCACGGCACCTCCATCGTCCCCGGCATCGCGCCGGCCGGCGCCCACGGCCGCGTCGAGGTCAGCGGGCCGGCGGCGCTGGTGGTCAGCGCGCGCCTCAACGCCTACGGTCAGGACGGCCTGCTGCTGTCGAGCGCCGTCGAGCCGCTGGTCTCGGCCGAGAACCTCGTCCCCGCCGGCCAGCCGATCCACCTCCAGGGGCTCGCCAACAGCGCCGACGCGGTCACCCGCTGGGGCGCGCTGACCATCGACGAGCAGGGCTCCTGCTCCTTCGCGGCCTTCAGCAGCGACGGCGCCGAGCTCGGCGCCACCTCGCGCGCCGCGGCGACGGCGCTGTCGCGTGACTTCGCCGAGCCGCTCCAGGCCCTCCGCGCCGGCGCGCTCGCCGAGGCCCGCCTCGAGGTCACCTGCGATGCGCCGGCCTTCGCCTATGCCGCGGTGCTCTCGAACGACGGCAGCCGCACCACGTTCGTCGCGCCCTCGACCAGCCTGCAGGCGGACCTCACGCCGATCGTCGACGCCATCCGCGCCGGCGGCGTGGGAGGGGACGGCGGCGAGAACTCGGGGGGCAAGGGCTCCGGCAGCCCGTCGAGCCCGGTGGGAGGCACCCCGCCGGCATCGCCGGGCGAAACCCCGCTGGGCGTGCCGGTCGCGCTCGACAACAACGGCAGCTTCAAGATCGACGGCGACTTCTTCTTCCCCGTCGACGGCGACTCCTACCGGCAGTACGTGCTCAACCTGCTGCCGAACGTGAAGTACCATCGCGTCACCGTCGATTTCGACCTCTTCATCAACCGCTGGCAGACCTCGATCTTCCAGGCCGTGGCCGGCCTGCGCCGCACCGGCAAGACCCTGTTCTGGGGCATGCTCATCCGCGTCGACAAGCAGAAGACGCTCATCGACGCCGGCCACGACAAGCTCTACAAGGGCATCGCCAAGTGGCAGCAGAAGAGCAACTACCACGTCCAGGTCGTCTACGACACGGCCGCACGCAAGGTGACGCTGCAGGTTCTCGACGGGAACGGCAACGTGTTCCAGACCATCACGGGGAAGACCACCAACAACGACCTGCGATTGACCAAGGCGGTGTACGTCGACCTCGGGCTCCGCGGCATCGCCGATCACGCCTACTTCCCGCCCAGCACCTGGAAGTACTCGAACCTCAAGGTGGTCGCGATCCCGTAACGGATCGGCGCTCTCGCGTGGACGAACGGCGGCGGGCCTCGGCCCGCCGTTTTCTTTGCTACCGCACGCGGCGCCAGATCCGCACCGCGCCGCCGCCGTAGTCCGGGCTGGTGAAGGCCGCGACCTGGCGATACCCCGCGGCGATCTCGGGCCGGGCGAGGATGGCGTCGAGGATCGGCCGGCGGAAGGCCGGCACGTCGACGAGGAACTCCGGCCGCGCCGCGGCGACCTGCGCCGCCAGCCGTCCCGCGCGGCGCGCCGCCAGGACCTGCGGCGAGACCAGGCCGGCGAGGTCGAGCACGGGGAGCTCGGAGGTGTAGCCGAGGATGCCGATCTCGACCGCGGCGACGGTCGCGTCTTCGGCATGGGGTCCGTGGGACGCGCTCGCGGCGAGGAAGCGGCCGGCGGCCGCGTAGACGGCGAAGCGCGGATCGGGCGGACGGCCCCACTGCCGCGCCAGCCAGGCGATCGACGGCGCGGCGATCGGCAGGAGGAGGACGGCGCCCAGGGCGATCCCCGCCGCGGCTCGCAATCCATACCGGACAGGCTCGACCTGCAGTCCTGCTCCCGCGGCCTGTCTCGCCGCGCCCGCCGCCCATCCCGTCCCCGCGACGACGGCGAGCGCCGCGAGGAAGACGAGCGCCTGGAGGAGGGCCTCCTCGTACCAGGGCGCGAAGGGGACCCCGAGCAGCCGGTAGGCGACCTCGTGGAGGGCGAGCCAGAGCGCCAGGGCGCGAAAGAACGGACGCGCGAGGAGGCCCCGGCGCCAGGCGACCAGGGCGCCCGCCGCCGCGAGGGCGAGGAGGGCGAGGGCGCCGGGGGTCGAGAGCGTGCGGGCGAGCCAGAGCCACTCGTACGTCGTGTAGCCGTGGAGGGCGCGCGCCAGCTCGCCCCGCTTGGCCTCCAGGGTGTTGGGGACCACGGCGCCGAAGCGCAGGGCGAGCCAGCCGAGCCAGAGCGCGAGCGGCGCCAGGCCGGCGAGCGCGAACCTCACCGGGAAACGCCGGCGAGCGGTCCACAGAGTGAGGCCGAGCGCCGCGGCGGCGAGCGCCGCGTCGAGACGGAGGGCCATGGCGAGGGCCGCGAGGAGACCCGCGGCGAGCGGACGGTCGCGCTCGCCGGCGAGATAGGCCGCCGCCACGGCGAGCGCCAGCACCGGCAGCGTCTCGGTCCCCAGCATCTCGACGTTCCAGCGCAGGATGAGCGCCACGCTTCCGGCCAAGCCGGCGAGCGCCATGCCGGAGAGCGCCGCGGCAGGCGTGCGCGGCGCGGTGCCCACGGCACGCGCGGCCGCCGCCGCGGCGAGCGCCGGGGCCGCGAGCAGCGCGGCGAGCGAGAGGAGCGTCCCCCAGGCGGGGGCGTCGAGACGTCCGCCGGTGGCGCGGACGAGCCCGCCCAGGGCCAGCGCGTAGCCGGGCGCCGTGGTGCCGAGCACCGCCTCGCCGCGGTTGTAGACCAGCCCTTCGCCCGCCGCCCAGTGGCGCGCGTAGCGGTAGGTGATGAAGGCGTCGTCGTAG
>DATBQN010000485.1:0-11370 GCA_036560825.1 Thermoanaerobaculia bacterium | reverse complement strand
GATCATCTCGCGGCGGGTGAGGATCTCGCGGTCGTCGCCGGGCGCCCAGCCGAGGAGCGCCATGTAGTTGTAGAGCGCCTGCGGCAGCACCCCCTCGGCGCGGAACTCCTCGACCGAGGCGGCGCCGGTGCGCTTCGAGAGGCGCTTGCGGTCGGGCCCTAAGATGAGCGGCAGATGGCCGAAGATCGGCACCTCGCCGCCCAGGGCCCGGAAGAGCGGGATGTGCTTCGGCGTATTCGAGAGATGATCCTCGCCGCGGATGACGTGGGTGATCCGCATGTCGATGTCGTCGACGCAGACCGACATGTGGTACGTCGGCGAGCCGTCCGAGCGCAGCAGGATGAAGTCGTCGAGCGCCTCGGGCGGGAAGTCCACCTCGCCGCGCACGAGGTCGTGGAAGCGGACGTGCTCGTCCGGCATGCGGAAGCGGACGGCGAACGGCCGCCCCGCGGCGATTCGCGCCGCGACCTCTTCTGGAGCGAGCTTCAGGCAGGTCCTCGGATAGAGGAAAGCGAGCCCGCGCTTCTGCGCCTCGGCGCGGTGGGCGTCGAGCTCCGCGGCGGTGCAGAAGCAGCGATAGGCGCGGCCGGCGGCGAGGAGCTCCTCGGCCCGCTCGCGGTGGCGCGCCAGACGCTCGCTCTGCAGGAACGGCCCCTCGTCCCACTCGACGCCGATCCAGGCGAGCGCCGCCTGGATCTGGCGCGTCATCGCCTCGTCGGAGCGCTCGCGATCGGTGTCCTCGATGCGCAGCACGAAGGCGCCGCCGGCGCTCTGGCGCAGGAGGTCGTTGTAGATCGCCGTGCGCACGCCGCCGACGTGGAGGAACCCCGTGGGAGACGGCGCGAAGCGCACCCGCACCGGCCCTTCGATCTGTGTCGCCATCGCTCTTCCCCTAGACGGATTCGCTGCGGTCGGATCGCTGCAGCCAGGCAGACCCGCGGAACGAAAAAGCTATCACGCGCGCGAGCTACTTGATCCAGACCGTCTTGACGTTGACGAACTCGCGGATGCCGAAGGCCGCGAGCTCGCGGCCGTAGCCCGAGCTCTTGACGCCGCCGAAGGGCAGGCGCGGGTCGGACTTGACCATGCCGTTGACGAAGACCGAGCCGGCCTCGATCTCGCGGGCCAAGTCCTCGGCGCGCGCGGGATCGCCGGTCCAGATGCTGGCGCCGAGGCCGAAGCGGGAGCGGTTGGCGAGCTCGATCGCCTCGGCGGCGTCTCTCGCGCGGGTCACCGCGGCGACCGGTCCGAAGGTCTCCTCGTCGAAGGCCGGCATGCCCGGGCGGACGCCGAGGAGGACCGTCGGGGGATAGAACCAGCCCTTGCGGTCGAGGCGCCGGCCGCCGGTCGCGAGGCGCGCGCCGGCGGCGACCGAGCGCGAGACCTGGTCGTCGAGCGCGGCCAGCAGGTCCTCGCGGGCGAGCGGGCCGACGTCGGTCTCGCGGTCCATCGGATCGCCCACCCGGAGCGCCTCCATGCGGCGGACGAGCTCCGCCTCGAAGCGGTCGGCGACGGCCTCCTCGACGAGGAAGCGCTTGGCCGCGATGCAGCTCTGCCCGGAGTTGATGGTGCGCGCCTTGGCCGCCTGCTCCGCGGCGGCGATGGGGTCGGCGTCGTCGAGGACGATGAAGGGGTCCGAGCCGCCGAGCTCGAGGACCGTCTTCTTGAGGTGCCGCCCGGCCTGGGCCGCGACCTCCATGCCGGCCGTCTCACTGCCGGTCAGGGTGACGGCCTTGATCTCCGGCCGAGCGATGAGCTCCGCGGTGCGCGCCGAGGGGACGAGGAGCGTCGTCATGACGCCCTCGGGGAAGCCCGCCCGGCGGAAGAGGTCCTCGATCGCGAGGGCGCAGCCGGGCACGTTCGAGGCGTGCTTGAGGACGCCGACGTTCCCCGCCATCACCGCCGGCGCGGCGAAGCGGAAGTGCTGCCAGAAGGGGAAGTTCCACGGCATGATGGCGAGCACGGGACCGATGGGGTCGAAGCGGACGAAGCTCCGCGCGGCGTCCGTGGCGCTCGCCTCGGGGGCGAGCATCTCCGCCGCGTGCTCGGCGTAGTAGTCGCAGACCCAGGCGCACTTGTCGACCTCGGACTCGGCGGCCGCGATCGGCTTGCCCATCTCCTCGGTCATCAGCCGACCGTACGCGGCGCGCTCCTCGCGGAGCAACGCGGCAGCCCGGCGCATGAGCCCGGCGCGCTCGGCGAAGGAGAAGTCGCGCCACGAGGAGGCGGCCTCCGCGGCGCGCTCCAGCCGGTGCCGCACCTCGCCGGCGTCGTGCTCGCCGTACTCGTGGAGCGTCTCTTCGGTGGCCGGGTTGACGGATCTCATGGCAGGCGTTCGCTGCAACTTCCGAGCCGCGAAAGGGCCGCCGGCGAGTGGGATGAGACGGGATCCGAGCGCAGGAGCCGATCGGGCGCGGAGGGATATATCGCTGGCGGAGAGGGAGGGATTCGAACCCTCGGTCCGGGTTTACCCCGAACAACTGCTTAGCAGGCAGCCCTGTTCGGCCACTCCAGCACCTCTCCGAGGTCCGGCAGAACGGCCATTCTACGGGCGGGTGGAGCGGGAGTCAAAGAAAGCCCGCCTACAAGAAAGCCCGGCTACTCCCCGCAGGCCGCGACGGAGACCGTCGCGAAGGTCTCCTCTTTCGGGCCGACGAAGCGCAGCTCCCGCTTCACGGGATCGACGAGGGCGTAGCGGGTCTGGTCCTCCGCCGGCTGGAAGGAGGAGGCCTTGAGGAGCGTCCAGGCGCCGGCGCGGCGGCAGTACACCCAGTAGTACGTGGTGTTCAACCCCGAGGTCGGGATGTTCCACGCCGCGAAGACGTGGAGGTCGCGAACGTGGGCCTCGAGGAAATCGGGGCTGCCGAGTCCCTTGTGAAGCTCCACCCACGCCTTGATCTCGTCGACCTTCGCCGCGCTGCGCGGAGCGCCTTCGGGCGGAGTGGAAGCCTGGGCCCTCGGCGCGGCGAAGATCGCCAGCGCGAGCGCCAACAGGATCGGCAGAGGTCTCGGATGGGGCACGGTGGGTTGAACTCTATCCCAGCCAGGCTTTGCCACGCGGCTGGGGTCGCCCCGCTCCGTTCCTTCGGGTCCCCTTCGCTCCCGGCGCGACGATCGACCGCGCTTGCAGAGGCGCAACGGGCGCGCCGGAAGCTCGGCCAGTCACTTCGCGGGCGACCCCAGCCGCTGCCGGACGGTCGAGCGCCCGTGGGACGACGTCAAGGACAAGGGAAGGCGTTGGTGTCCTCGATCGGCTGGAACGGCGTCCCGGCCGGGCTCGAGTAGGCACGCAGGGCGCCGGTCCAGGTGTCGACGACGGTCCAGTCGACGGCGAGGTCGGTCAGGCCGCCGGCGAAGATCCAGAAGTGGCCGCCGACGGCGCAGCCGTCGATTCGCTTGACGATCACCTCGACGTTGGCCGAGGCGAAGAACCAGAAGTAGCCGGCGTCGGGCTGGAGCGGCATGGCTTGGGCGGTTCCGGCGACTCCGAGAGGCGTGCGCCAGACGGCGCGTACGGCGAAGCGGTCTCCAAGGCAGAGCGTCCCTCCTCCGGAGGTGCAGACCGGCACGACGCGCAGCCCCGCGACGTCGAAGCCGCGCACGCCTCCCGCGAAGACGTCCCAGACGCCGACCCACCGCCCGCCGCGGACCGGCGTGAGGCCTATCCCCAGCCGGCCGCCCGAGGCGACGGCGGCGGGATCGAGGAGGAGGGCGGGGCCGGCCGGCGTGCCGTCGCCCGTGAAGGCGCGCGCGAGGGCTCCCTTCTGATCGCTCCCCGTGCTGCCCCAGGCGACGACGAAGCCGCCCGCGTCGTCCGCGGAGATCGCCGGGCTGATCTGCTGGAGCTCGCCCGGCGCCACCGCGAAGGGCGCCGCGAGCGGCGTGCCGTCGGGCGCGAAGGAGCGCGCGAAGACCTGGAAGTCGGTGCGCCCGAACGAGCCGTTCTCGTACCAGGCGGCGGAGAAGCCGCCGCTCTTCGCCGGCTCCGGCGCCGCCGTCATGGCGACCGCCGGCTCGCCGATCTGCTCGTCCACGCGCGCCGGCTTGAGCGTCAGCTCGCCCGAGGCGGCGGTGCCATCGCCGGCGTAGAGCCGGCCTTCGAGATCGCCGCCGCCGGCGCCGATCCAGCTCACCACCGCGCGGCCGGTGGCGTCCATGGCGATGCGCGGCTGGGGATCGGGGCTCGTGGGGCTGAGGTTGACCCGCGAGGCGACGCCGAGCGGGTTGTTGCGTGCATTGAGGCGCAGGCGCATCACCGCATCGACGGCGGGCGAGGCCGGGGTCGCGCGCTCGCCCCATACCACGTCGAACGAGTGGTCCGGCGTGCAGGCCAGGTCCGGAGGGCGGCGCGGGCCGGCGGCGCCGGGATCGGTCACCGCGATCTCGGCGCCGGAGTGCGCCCCGCCGGCCGAGAAGCGGCGCGCGAGGACCTGCTGCGTGAGCGGATCGAGCCACGCCAGCACGAAGCTGCCGTCGGCGAAGCAGCAGATGCGCGGCGACGCGCCGCCGTCCGCGCCGGTCACCCGGAGCTCGCTCGTGCGCGGCCCGGCCTTCGCGTCGAAGAGCCGCACGTAGAGGTTGTCGACGACCCCCGCCGCCGGGTCGCGGTCCTGCGCGCCCTGCCAGGCGACGACGAAGTGGCCGGCGCCGTCCTCGCAGATCGCCGGGCGGCGCTGATCGTCGCGCGTCTGCTGGTTGACGACGAACGCCGGAACGAGCGGGATCTGCGCGAGGAGCGAGGCGCCGCGGAGCGCGAGCCCGAGGAGGACGAGCGCGGCGTGCGGGCAGCGCATCAGTCCAGGCGCTTCTGGAAGAGGCGGGTCGCGGCGGCCATGCCCAGCGCGAAGAGGAGAGCGAGCGCCGCGAGCTCGCCGGGGAGCTCCCAGACCGTCGCGCCGCGCAGGAGGATCGCCCGGCAGAGCCGGTTGTAGTGGGTCAGCGGCAGGACCTCGCCCAGCCAGCGGGCCGGGAGCGGCATAGCCTCGTAAGGGAACATGAACCCCGAGAGGAGGACCGAGGGGAGGAAGAAGAAGAAGGCGATGTGCGTCGCCTGGAGCTGGGTGCGCACGCGCGCCGAGATGGTCAGCCCGATGGTCAGGTTGGCGGCGATGAAGAAGAGGGACGCCACCCCGAGGTCGACGAGCGATCCCCGCACCGGCACGCGGAAGAGGAGGAGGCCCGCCGCCAGCACGAGGACGATCTGCAGCAGGCCGACGACGACGTAGGGGAGGATCTTGCCCGCCATCAGCTCGAGACGGCGCACCGGGGTGCCGATCAGGAACTCGAAGGTCCCGCGCTCGCGCTCGCGCACGAGAGCGAGCGAGGTCATGAGGATCATGGTGGTGGTGAGGATCACCCCCAGGAGGCCCGGCACCACGAAGACCGGCGTGCGCAGCTCGGAGTTGAAGGCGGGGAAGACGACGAGGGAGATCGGGCTCGCGCGCACCAGGTCGGGACGGGTCTCGAAGCGGCGGCCGGCGGCGGTCGCGGCGCGGCGCGCGCCCTCGTTCCCCACGCGGAAGACTTGCATGCGCGCGGCGAGCTCGCGCTCGAGCCCGGCGGCGGCGACCTCCGCCGCCCGCGCGACGAGCGGGTCGGTCGCGTCGACCAGGAGGAAGACCTGGGCGCCGCGCCCGCGGTAGATCCGGCGCGCGAAGTCGTCGGGAACGACGACCACGGCCTGCGCCGCCCCGCGCCGGAGGAGGCCCGCCCCCTCCTCCTCGGTCGCCACGCCGCCGACGAGGTGGAAGGCCTGGGTCGCCGCGAGCTGCCCGACGAGGCGGCGCGAGACGGTGGTGTGCGAGCGGTCGAGGACGGCGGTCGCGATGCCGCGGACGTCCTGGTTGATGGCGTAGCCGAAGAGCGCCAGCTCGAGGAGCGGCACGCCGACGAGGAACCCCAGCGTCAGCGGGTCGCGGACGAGCTGGCGCAGCTCCTTGCGCGCCACGGCGACGGTGCGCCGCAGCGGCCATCCGAGAGCGGCGAGGCGGAGCCTCACGGCGCGGACCCGGACGCCACGGCCGCGGCGTCGCCGCGGCCGGCGGCGACGAAGACGTCCTCGAGGTCCGGCGCCGCGGGCCGGGCGCGGGCGCCGGCGAGCCCGGCCGCG
Source organism: Thermoanaerobaculia bacterium (assembly GCA_036560825.1). Classification (GTDB taxonomy): domain Bacteria; phylum Acidobacteriota; class Thermoanaerobaculia; order Multivoradales; family UBA5704; genus DATBQN01. The sequence goes on along the minus strand of DATBQN010000485.1, from coordinate 5,261 downwards.
GCGAGGAAGGCGGCGAGACCCGCGGCCGCCGCCGCCGCGTCGGCCTGCCCCGGCCGGAGGAGGACGTGCAGGGCGTCGCCGAGCTGCGTGACGCTCTCCACCTCGGGCCGCGAGCGCAGCATCGCCACCGCGTCCTCCGGCGCGTCGGCTCCGACCTCGACGATGCGGCCGGAGAGGGACGCGGTCAGCTCCCGCGGCGAGCCGAGGGCCGCGAGCCGCCCCTCGCGGATGAGGCCGAGCCGGTGGCAGCGCTCCGCCTCGTCCATGGAGTGGGTCGAGACGAGGGCCGTGGCGCCGCGCGCGGCGAGCTCGAAGAGCCGCTCCCAGAAGCGGCGGCGCTCCTCGGGATCGACGCCGGCGGTCGGCTCGTCGAGGACCAGGAGCTCGGGGTCGTGGACGGTGGCCGCGGCGAGCGCCAGGCGCTGCTTCCAGCCGCCGGAGAGCTGGCCGACGCGCTGCTCCCGGCGCTCGGCGAGACCGTGCTCGGCGAGGCTCCGCTCGACGCGGCGCGACGACTCGGCGGCGCCGAACCCGAAGACGGCAGCGGCGAACTCGAGGTTCTCGGCGACCGAGAGATCCTCGTAGAGCGCGAAGCGCTGCGGCATGTAGCCGATGCGCGGGCGCAGCGCCTCGACGTCGCGGGGGAGCGTGAGCCCGAGCACCTCGACGGTCCCCGCGGTCGGCGAGAGCAGCCCCACCAGCATGCGGAGAAGCGTCGACTTGCCGGCCCCGTTGGGGCCGAGGAAGCCGAAGACCTCGCCGCGCCGGAGGTCGAGGTCGACGGAGTCGACCGCCACGCGCCGCTTGCCGCCGCGGCCGAAGCTGCGGCCGAGCCCGCGGGCGCGGACGACGACCGGCTCGCTCATCGGCCGGCCCCGAGCCGGATGCGGACCGTCGCCGCGACCCCGGGCCTCAGCTCGGCGGGGGCGTCGACGAGCGCCACGCGCGACTCGTACACCAGATGGTCGCGCTCGCGCTCGGTGAGGGCGAAGTGAGGCGTGAACTCGGGCTCGCGGGCGATGTCCTGGAGGCGGCCGCGCAGGGTGGCGTCGATCCCCTCGACCGCGACCTCCGCCGGCGCGCCCACGCGCAGGCGGGAGACCACCCGCGCCGGCAGCCAGACGCGGACCCACGGCGCGTCGTCGGCGAGCACCACCGCGACCACCCCTCCCGCCGGCACCCGCTCGCCGGCCTCGAAGGGGAGCTGGTCGACGACGCCGGAGGCGCTCGCGCGGACCGTCAGGTCCGCGAGGCGCCGGCGTGCCTGGGCGGCCCGCGCCGCGCGCTCGGCCTGGGTGGCCTCCGCCTCGGCGAGCGCCCGCGTGGCCCGGTCCAGCTCCTGGGTCGAGAGGACGCGCGACCGCGCCAGGCCGGCGGTGCGGTCGTACTCGCGCCGCGCCGCGGTGAGGACCGCCTCGGCCTCGGCGAGCGCCGCGGTCACCGCCTTGAGCTCGAGCTCCGCCACCTCGACATCGAGGCGCACCAGGACCTCGCCGCTGGCGATCCGCTGGCCGGGGCGCACCGGGATGGAGACGATGCGCTCGGAGATCGGCGCCGCCAGCTCGAGCGTCCGCCGCTCGACGGTACCGACGGCGACGACCGTCTCCGGCCGGCAGGCGCCGAGGATGAGCGGAGCGACGAAGGCGAGCGAGAGGAGGGTGCCGCCGGCCTGCCGTTCTCGCGGCGGGAGCCTGGGACGGCGGTGGGGCGCCGCGTGCGGTATCTCCAGGCGTGGGGTCGGCGACTCTGCCGGCATGGGCTTGCGGACCGCGCTCGTCAGTGCCAGGCAGGCTAGCACGACCGCGCGGCGCGGCGCGCGCAGCGTGTGCGTCAATCCGCGAGCGGTGGTCCGCTCGACGGGACCCGCGCGCCCTAGCCCGTCCGCTCCGCCAGGAGGAGCGTCACGTCGTCGGCGACCGGCCGCCCGGCGCCGTGGGCGCGGACGAGGTCGAGGAGGGCGTCGAGCGCCTCGCCGGCGGGCCGCCCGGCGAGGTCCGCGAAGGCCCGCTCCAGCCGCTCGAGGCCGAGCTCCTGGTCCGCCGGGCTGCGGGCCTCGAAGGCGCCGTCGCTGTAGGCGAGCAGGCGGTCACCGGGACCGGCGGCGACCTCGCGCGCCGGGAGCGGCCGGTCGCTGAAGATGCGGTTGAGGAGCGGGCCGGTCGAGGCGAGGTGCTCGACGCCACCGTTCGCTCGGAGGAGGAGGAGCGGCGGGTGGCCGGCGCTGAAGGCGCGCACGCGGCCGTCCGGCCGCAGCAGGGCGTAGACCATCGTCGCGCAGGTGGGGCCGGAGAGGAAGTCGATGGCGCCGAGGAGCTGGCGCGCGACGGGCTCGGGATCGGCACCCTGGCGGCAGGCGGCGCCGAGGGTCGAGCGGAGCATCCCGGCGTACATGGCGGCGCTCACGCCGTGCCCCACCACGTCGCACACCGCGACGACCAGCCCCAGCTCGTCCGGCTGCGCGAGGTAGAAGTCGCCGCCCAAGGCGTCGCAGGTCAAGAGGCGCCCCTCGACCCGCCAGCCCGCGGCGGCGACCGGGCGGCGCGGCACCAGGCTCTGCTGGAAGAGCCGCGCCCGCTCGAGGTCCGCCGCGAGCACCGAGGCGTAGCGCTCCTTCGCCGCCCGCTCGCGCTGCAGGCTCAGGCAGCGCTCGACCAGGGCGAGCAGCACGCGGCGCTCGAAGGGCTTGAAGAGGAAGTAGAAGGCCCCTTCTTCGAGGGCGCGGAAGAGCTTCTCGTCCGGCTCGGAGATCGAGCCCGTGATGAGGATGACGTCCATCTGCGGCCGGCGCTCGCGGAGGGCCTTGCACAGGCTGTAGCCGTCGCCGTCCTGGAGGCGGACGTCGACCAGGGCGAGGTCGAACGGCGGGTGATCGGCGGCGGCGGCGCCCTGGGCGAGGCTGGGGACGCGGGCGAGGGCCTCGCCGGCGCCGGCGACCGCCTCGACGCGATAGGCCGGCTGGAGGATGCGCAGGAGCGCCCGCCGGAGGCCGGGGTCGTCGTCGACCACCAGGATGCGGGCCGGCCGGCTCACGCGAGCTCCTCGGCGAGCGCCTCGCGGCGCGCGAGAGCGAGCTCCAGGGTGACGCGGGTGCCGCGGCCGGGGGCGCTCGCGACCTCGATCCCGCCGCCGTTCTGCCAGGCGAGGGCGCGGCAGATGGCGAGGCCGAGGCCGGTGCCGCCGTGCTTGGTCGAGAAGAACGGCTCCTGCACCTTGGCGAGGAGGTCGGGGCGGATGCCGGGCCCGTCGTCCTCGACCGCGAGGAGGGCGCCGCCGTCGAGCGGCCGGGTGGAGATCTCGATGCGGCCGCCCCGCTCGTCCATCGCCTCGAGCGAGTTGACCACCAGGTTGAGCACGATGTGCTGCAGGTCCTGGCGCGAGAAGCTCACCGGCGGCAGGCCGTCGGCGAGCGCCAGCACCGTCTCGACGCCGCGCCGCAGCGCCTGGCCGGCGAAGAACGGCACCGTCTCCCGCACCACCTGGTTCAAGTCGACCGGGCCGTCCTCGGCGCGGCCGTTCCGCGCCACGCGCAGCATGTTGGAGAAGATGCGCTGGCAGAGGCGCGCCTTCTCGATCACCACCTCGAGGTCCTGGTCGAGCTCGGCGCGATCGATATGCTCGAGGGCGAGGTCCTCGCGCACCTGCTGCACCAGCGGCAGGATGGTCCCCACGGCATTGTTGACGTCGTGCGCCACGGCGCTCGCGAGCGTCACCAGCGTCGCCTTGAGCTCCGCCTGGATGGCCTGGCGCTCGAGCGCCGTGTTGACGCGCGCGTTGCGGATCGACACCGCCGCCGCCGGCAGGAAGCGCTCGACCACCGCCTCGTCCCAGCGGTCGAACGGCTGCCGCGCGCGGGCGGCGATCTTGAGCAGGCCGAGGAACTCGCCGCCGTAGAAGAGCGGCGCGCACAGCAGGCTCGCCGGCGCCGGGATCGGGACGCCCCGCCCGCGGTGGTAGTCGAGCATCTCCCAGAAGGGATCGCCGCCGCCGAGGTCGCTCGCTTTGTCTCCCGCTTGGCCTCCCGCTTGGCCTCCGGTCATGCGCCGGATGCCCGGCGCGCGCTCGAGCTCCTCGACCATCTCGCGCGGCACCGGGATCTCGTGCCCCACGAAGGTGCTCTTGCCCTTCGTCCAGACGATCTTCTCGGCCTCGATGCGGAAGGCCCCGCCGGCGGCGTCCCAGGTGAGGAAGGCCGAGGAGTGGTCGTAGTCGACGAGCTGGTGGAGGCTGTCGAGGATCTGATAGGCGAGGTCGCGCGGCCGGAGCTCGGAGACGATCTTGCCGCGGATGCGGTCGAGCACCCGCGACAGCCGCTCCTCGTCGCGGCGGGCGAGCTCGCCGCCGAGGACGCCGCACAGGCGGTCGAGCGTGCGGCGCGCCGCCTGGCCGAGCTCGCGCTCCCGCCGCGCGGCGCCCACCACCGCCACCTGCCGGCCGTGCACGACGACGCGCGCGAGGACGACGTGGTGCGACGGCGCGAGGGGCTCGTCGCGGCGGAACGTCGCCGTCCGCTCGCGGTCGACGAGGGTGGAATCGCCCCGCACCGCCCGCCGCTCGCCGTCCTCCCCCAGCACCCAGCAGGCGTCGGCCTTGAGGCGCAGCTTGACCGCCTCGGCGAAGTGTCCGTAGAGCTTGCGCGCCGGGCCGATGCCGCGGAGGTTGCTCTCGAGGACCTGCGCGAAGAGCTCCGGCGGGGACTTCTTGAGGTCGATCACGGGGGAGAGCCTTTCAGCGAGGAGGCCGAAAGGTTACCACGGCGCCGCGGCGCGCTCGCCTAGCGGTACTTGTAGACGTCGATCGCCACCCGCGCCGGGTTCTTCGGATCGACGCGGACGGAGATCACATGGCCGGGCTGGAACTGCGGCACGTCGAGACGGGAGACGAGGCTCTTCTCGATCGTCGCCTCGTAGGGCGGCGCGTTCGCCGGCCGCACGCGGACCTTGAGACCGATCACCGGGTCCTGGTTGACGGTGATGCCGGTGTCCCAGAGCGACAGGATCTCCGCCTCCGCCGCGACGCCCGTCGCCTGCAGCTCCTTGGCGGAGGAGACGCCGGACAGGCTGTCGATCATGCCGCAGCCCACGGCGAGCGCGGCGCAGGCCGCCGCGGCGATGCGAAGCGCTGCCGATATCGATCGCGTCACGATCAGACGATACGAAGGAGTCGAAGGCAGGTCAAGGGCGGCCCGCCTCCATCTCCGCCAGCGCGGCGGCCACGACCTCCGGGTGGGCCGCGGCGCGGGCGCCGTGGCGGAGATAGCGGAG
>DATBQN010000484.1:0-4767 GCA_036560825.1 Thermoanaerobaculia bacterium | reverse complement strand
GCGAGATTCGTCATCTTCACCCGGAGATTGTCGCAGATCGGTGGGGAAATCCCGAATCGAAGGTCCCCCTAGCCCTCGCTCTCCAGGACCTCCCGCACCTTCGTCGCCAGCGCCCGGCCGGTGAACGGTTTCTTGAGCAGCGGCGCATCGGCGGCGGCGAGGCGCCCGCGCGGCTCGGCGAGGCTCATCGGATAGCCGGTGGCGAAGAGCACCTTCATCTCCGGGCGGAGGAACGCCACCCGCTCGGCGAGCTCGACGCCGTCCATGCCGGCCATCAGGACGTCGGTGATCATGAGGTGAATGGGACCCGTGTGGCTCTGACACAGCGCGATCGCCTGCGCTCCGCCCGCCGCCTCGAGCACGCGGTAGCCATGGGAGGCGAGGATCTCGGCCTGCGGCCGGCGGATGTTCTCCTCGTCCTCGACGAGGAGGAGCGTCTCCCAGTTCTCCTCGCCGGCATGCTCTTCGCCGCCGGCCAGCGTCGCGGGCAGGTAGACGAAGAAGGTCGTGCCCTGGCCCGGCGCGCTCTCGACCGTCACCTGGCCGCCGCTCTGGAGCACGATGCCGTAGACCGTGGAGAGGCCGAGGCCTGCCGGCTCGGAGCCGGCCTTGGTCGAGAAGAAGGGCTCGAAGACGCGCCGCCGCACCTCCTCGCGCATGCCGGGCCCGTTGTCGCCGACGGCGAGGAGGACGTAGGGGCCGGGGACCGCCGGGCCCGGGCGCGCCGGCCAGGCGAGGTCGCGCGCCGAGAGCTCGACGTTGGCGGTGCGGAGGGTCACCCGCCCCCCGTCCGGCAGCGCGTCGCGGGCGTTGGTCACCAGGTTGAGGACCACCTGGCCGAGCTGCTCGCGGTCGGCTTCGATCCACGCGAGATCGGGGTCGAGCTCGCGCTCGAGCTCGATCCCTTCGCCCAGGAGCCGGCGGAGGCCTTCCTCCATCTCGAGGAGCATGCCGTTGACCTGTAGCGGCCGCGCCTTGAGCACCTGGCTGCCGCTGAAGGCGAGGAGCTGGCGGGCGAGGCCGGCGCCCCGCTCGCCCACGCGCTCGATCTCGCGCAGGTGCTTGCGCGCCGGATCGTCCGCCGGCAGGTGGACGAGCGCGAGCTCGGTCTCGAAGCCGATGGCGGTCAATAAGTTGTTGAAGACATGGGCGATGCCGCCCGCGAGCACCCCCATCGCCTCCATGCCCAGGGCGGCCGGCGCCGGCGGCTCCGCGGGGAGGCGGGCGAGGCGGGCGGTCTCCTCGCGCTCCGGCCGGTCCTCGAGGGCCCGCACGACGCGCAGGTTCTCCGGGGTGCTCGGGATGGGCTGACTCATGTGCGTACGCTCCCTCCTGCATTGTGTCTCTTATGCAGATTTCGGTCCATGTCGGCCGGCCGCAGGGGCCGGAGCCCGCCGGGATGGCGCCTCAGATCGGCGGGACAGGAGGGGTGACGGCGGCCTTTTTCTTGCGGATCTTGCGCTTGCCGTCGATCATCTTCTGCAGGCGGTCGACGGAGCGGCAGGAGAGCTTGCGCACGCTGGAGATGTTGTAGCCCAGCCGCTCGGCGACCTCGAGGGTCGAGAAGCCGAGGGCGTAGCGCAGGCGCAGCAGCCTGCGGTGCCGCTCCTCGAGGTTGACGACCGCGCGGTCCAGGTCCCAGATCATCTCGGCGCGCTCCTGAGGCGGGGGGAGCGGGGAGGCCAGGACGTCCAGGGCGGGCGGATCGACGGCCTGCACCCTGCCGTAGCGCTTCGCCCGCCAGTAGACCGAGCACTTGTGGCGCAGGGTGACGAGCAGCCACCCCTGCTTGCTGCGGATCTCGCTCCAGTTGAGAAAGGTGGCGAGGAGAGCCTCCTGGAGAAGATCCTCGGCATCGGTGTGGGGCACCCGGTAGTTGGCGAAGAGCCGCCGGATCTTCGGCCGCAGCTCCTCGAGCAGCTCTTCGACCGATGCCGGTCCCTGGGGGATGTCGTCGTTCGGGGCGGCGTCCATCGGATAGAGATCTCGCAGAACAGAATCGACACGGAGCGAAGCTGGGTCGTTGACAGGACCAACTTATCACTCTTCTACGAAAACAAGCGCCAGTTTCTGAGAAATCAGGCCCAGGAACCCGCCTCCGCGCCGGGAGAGGGGTGATAGGGCAGGTCGGCGGGGAGCCGCTACAGCATCCCGAGCTGGAGCTTGGCGGCCTCGGACATCCTGCTGGGGTCCCAGGCGGGCTCCCAGACGAGCTCGATCCTGGCGGCAGTGACGCCGGGGACTTTCTCGACCTTCGCCTGCACCTCCCCCGGCAGCGAGCCAGCGACCGGGCAGCCGGGAGAGGTGAGGGTCATGTCGATCGCGACCTCGCCGGTGGGCTCGATCCCGATGCTGTAGACGAGCCCCATCTCGTAGATGTTGACCGGGATCTCGGGGTCGAAGACCGTCTTCAGGGCCTCGACGATCCCCTCCTCGATCGCCTCGCGGCCCTCGGGGGTCACGGCGGAACGTGGCGAGGGCTCGCCCTGCGGCTCGGTCATCGGTCTACTCCTGCGGTGTTCGCGGAGGGGCCGCGGAGGAGGAGGTCGCGGTGGGGCGATCCTCCAGGGCGGCCTTCAGGGTGTGCCAGGCGAGGGTCGCGCACTTGACGCGCATGGGATATTCGCGGACGCCCGAGAAGACCGCGAGCTTGTCGATCTCGGCGTCCTCTCCAATCCCCGTGCCCGGCGCCTCGCCCGCGGTCACCAGACGGTGGAAGACGTCGAAGAGGGCGCGCGCCTCGGCGACGGTCTTGCCCTTGAGCGCCTCCGTCATCAGCGAGGCGGAGGCGGTCGAGATGGCGCAGCCCGCGCCCTCGAAGGAGACGTTCTCGATGCGGTCCCCGTCGAGCTCCAGATAGAGCGTCAGCCGGTCGCCGCAGAGCGGGTTGTTCCCCTCGGCCGTGCGGTTGGCGCCGGCGAGCGCGCCGAAGTTCCGCGGCCTCCGGTTGTGGTCGAGGATGACCTCCTGGTAGAGCTCGTGGTTCATGATCGGTCGCTCGCGGGAGCCTCAGCCGCGGAACATCCCCCGCACCCGCGCCACGCCCTCGGCGAGGGCTTCCGTCTCCTCGAGCGTGTTGTAAAAGGCGAAGGAGGCGCGCGTCGTCGCCGCGACGCCGAAGTGATCCATGACCGGCTGCGCGCAGTGGTGGCCGGCGCGGACGGCGATGCCGGAGCCGTCGAGGAGCGTCCCCACGTCATGGGGATGGACGCCGTCGACGACGAAGGAGAGGACGGCCGCCTTGTCGCGCGCCGTCCCCACGATCCGCACGCCGGGGATCTCCGCGAGGAGCGCCGTCGCGCGCGCCAGGAGCTCGCCTTCCCAGGCGGCGATCCGCTCCAGGCCCAGGCCCGAGACGTAGTCGAGCGCGGAGGCCAGACCCACCGCCTCCGCGATCGCCGGGGTGCCCGCCTCGAAGCGCTGCGGCGGCGGCGCGTAGGTGGTGCCCGCGAAGGAGACCTTGGCGATCATCCCGCCGCCGCCCTGCCACGGCGGCATCGCCTCCAGGTGCTCGGCCTTGCCGTAGAGGGCGCCGATGCCCGAGGGGCCGTATACCTTGTGGCCGGAGAAGGCATAGAAGTCGCAGCCGAGCGCCTGGACGTCGACCGCGCCGTGCGGCGCGCCCTGCGCGCCGTCGACGACGATCGCGGCGCCCGCGCCGTGGGCGATCGCCGCCATCTCGCGCACCGGGTTGACCGTGCCGAGCGCGTTCGAGACGTGAGCCACGGCGACGATCCGGGTGCGGGGATTGACGCGGCGCGCGAGCTCTTCGAGCACCACCTCGCCGCGGTCGTCGATCGGCGCCACCGCGAGCCGCGCCCCGCGCTCGGCGCAGAGGAGCTGCCAGGGGACGACGTTCGAGTGGTGCTCGAGCTCGGTCACCAGCACCTCGTCGCCCGGGCCGACCCGCAGCCGTCCGAAGCTCTGGGCGACGAGGTTGATCGCCTCGGTGGTGCCGCGGACGAAGACGATCTCCCGCGGCTCGGCCGCCCCCAGGAAGCGCTGCACCCGCCCGCGCGCCGCCTCGTGGCGCTCGGTCGCCTCCTGCGACAGGGTATGGACCCCGCGCATCACGTTGGCGTACGACCCGCGGTAGAAGTCGGCGACGGCGTCGATCACCGCCCGCGGCTTCTGGGCCGAGGCGGCGTTGTCGAGGTAGACGAGCGGCCGGCCGTGGACGCGACGGGCGAGAATGGGGAAGTCGCTCCGCACCTTGCCGAGGTCGAAATCCGGCGGCGAGGCGCGGCGCGAGATGCCGGCGGCGGTCTGCGCGGTCTGCGGATGCGGAGTCTCGACGGGTGCTGCCATAGTCGCTCCTACACCGCCTGGCGGACGACCTCGCCCTTGGGCAGGCGCGTGAAGAGGTACTCCTCGAGGTCGCGCCGCACCGCGGGGACCTTGACGCGCTCGGCGATGTCGCTCGCGAAGGCGTAGGTGAGGAGGCTCCGCGCCGCGTCCTCGCCGATGCCGCGCGAGCGCAGGTAGAAGATCGCGTCGTCGTCGAGCTGGCCGACGGTCGAGCCGTGGGTGCAGCGGACGTCGTCGGCGAAGATCTCGAGCTGCGGGTTCGAGTTGGCGACCGCGTCGGGCGACAGCAGGAGGTTGCGGTTCGACTGCTTGGCGTCGGTCTTCTGCGCGCCGTGCCGCACGTGGATGAGGCCGTTGAAGACCGCGCGCGCCTTGCCGTCGAGGACGCCCTTGTAGAGCTCGTGGCTCGTGCAGTGGGGCTTGGCGTGCTCGACCCGCATGTGGTTGTCGACGAACTGC
>DATBQN010000483.1:0-7777 GCA_036560825.1 Thermoanaerobaculia bacterium | reverse complement strand
GCCGCCCGCGCTCGTCGCCTGGCCGCTCTGCGTGTGGGCCTGGCCGCGGGGGGCGATCGGGAGGCTCCGCTCGCGGCAGAAGCGCACCACCTCGGCGACCTCGGCGGCGGACCGGCAGCGCGCCACGGCGCCGGGCAGGCGGTCGACCAGGCGGCCGAAGTCCGAGCGGAAGGGGGCGCGAGCCTCCTCCTCCAGGAGGATGCGGTCGCCCAACACGGCTTTGAGGTCGGCGAGCACCTCGGTCGTCGAGCGGGGGGTGTGAACGGTCATCCAGTGTCTCCCGGGGAAGTTCGCGGCCGGCCGGAGCGGGGTCCGCAGCTGTTTTTAGCCGATTTGACGGCAGCGGGGCAAGTGCGCAGACGTTTCAGCCGGGCGGCTTCGCCGGCGCCTTGGGGGCGGGATTGGTGCCCTGGACGGTGAGCACGGTGCGGTAGCCGGCGCGGATCCAGGCGTCGATGCCGCCGTCGATGAGCATGGCGTCCTCGAAGCCGGAGGCGACGAGCACCCGCATCCCCGCCTCCCCGCACGGCGTGTCGCGGCAGTAGACGAGGAGCGTCTCCTCGCGGAAGCCGCTGATCTCGACCAGGCGATAGGGCAGCTCGTCGAGGGGGATGTTGCGGGCGCGTGCCACGTGCCCGGTGTCGCCCTGGAACTCCGCGGGCGCCCGCAGGTCGAGGATGAGGATCCCCGGCGTGTCCCGCTGCACCTCGTACGCCACGGCCGGAGTCACCCGCCGGAAGGGGGCCCGCGGACCACGGTGGAAGAGATGGCGTATGCGGGTGCAGCCGGCGAGCGGCAGCAGGATCACCGCGACCGCCAGCCCGATCGAGATCAGCCGGGCCAGGTGAAGCATCCGGTTGCTGGTCCGCACGTTCAGCGCACGCATTCGCTCTCCACCTCCTCCAGCTCGACCTCGGGGCGCACCTCGCCGACCGCCAGGTCGCGCCAGTTGCGGAGCACCGGCCGGTAGAGATCGTCCAGCGTTGCAAGCTCCTCGCCCGAGAGCGAGCCCATCTGGCGGAGGAGGTCGAGGACGGCGCCGTCGCGGCAGCGCTCGCCGCCGTCGGCGACCTTGAGGGCGATCCCCAGGGCCACGGGGCCGCGCACGGCGACGGCGTAGAATCCCTCCGCCCCCTCCTTGCCGATCACCCGGCCGCCGCTCGTCGCGATCAGGCGCGTGGTGAAGCGGCCCGCTCCGGCGACCATCCCGGGGGCGCCGGCCATCGCCGCGATCACCCTCTCGACCGCCGCCGCGAGGTCGCCCGGGAGATCGGCCGCGCGCGGATCGGCGAGCGCCGCATAGCTCCGCGCCGCCGCGGCCACGGGCATGCGGTAGGCGGGGACGCTGCAGCCGTCGATCCCCACGCCGATCTCCTCCGGGGCCAGCCCGGCGAGCTCCGCGACGCGCGCCAGGATGAGCCGCTGGAGCGGGTGATCGGGATGCACGTACTCCTCCTTGGGAAACCCCAGGAGGCGGCACGCGAGGAGCATGCCGGCGTGCTTGCCCGAGCAGTTGTTGTGGAGCGGGGTCGGCGCGGTCCCCTCCTGGCGCAGCCGCCGCGCCTCGTCGCGGCCGAGCGGCGGGTGGGCGCCGCAGAGGAGATCGCCGGCGGAGAAGCCGCCCTTCGCGAGCAGCGCCGCGGCGCGCGCCACGTGCTCGGGGCCGCCGCTGTGCGAGGCGCAGATGAGCGCCAGGTCGGCGGCGTCGAGGCCGAAGCGCTCGATCCCGCCCCCGAGGACGAGCGGCAGCGCCTGGAACGGCTTCGCCGCCGAGCGCAGGAAGGTCGCCGTCGCCGCCGCCTCGGGGTCGCCCAGGCGCGCCACCAGGCGGCCCGCCGGCGTCGCCACGGCCGCGATCCCGCAGTGCCACGACTCCGGCAGGCCGTTCCTCAGCACGGTCGCGACGCGGGCGAACAGGGTCTCAGCGCTCCATGGGTCAAGCGTCGGGGCGAGCGTCGGGTCGCAGGCCGGGCCGCTCGGCGGCGATCGCCGCGTCGACCGAGTCGTAGATGCGGAAGAGCTCGGCCAAGCGGGCGACCTGGAGGAGCTTGCGGATGCGCTCCGAGGGGTTGACCAGGACGAGGGCGCGCTCGCTGTCGCGGAAGCGTCCGAGGTAGCCCACCAGCTCGCCGATGCCGGTCGAGTCGATGTAGTTGATCCGCGTCAGGTCGACGATGACGTGGCCGCGGTCGCCGGTGAGCGCCCGCTCGAGCGTCTGGGCGAAGAACTGCGCGCTCTCGCCGAGCTTGATGACGCCCTCGACGTTCAAGACGGTGAACCCATCGACGTGTCGCTTCTCGACGATCATCCGGGTGGGATCAGAAGATCGGCCGAGTGTAGCAGCAACCGGCGCGGAGAGCGTCACCGCGAGGGCGCTTTGTCGGAGGCTGCCGGTCCCTCGTCCTCCGTCGAGCCGACCGCTTTCCCGGCGGGGGGAGCCGACAGCACCGTCTGCGTCGGGAAGGGGATCTCGATGCCGGCCGCGTCGAGGGCGAGCTTGACGCGCTCGAGGAGGTCGAGGCGGACCTCGCTCTCGAGGTGGGGGTCGGCGAGCCAGACGCGCACCTCGACGAGCACCGCCGAGTCGCCGAGCTGCTTGACCACCATCTTGGGCGGCGGGTCGGCGAGCACCTGGGGATGGTCCGCCACCGCGGCGACGAGGACGCGGCGCGCCTCCGCGAGGTCCTCGCCGTAGCCGATCCCCACCGGGATGCCGAGGCGCAGCTGCGGCGTCCGCGTGTGGTTGAGGATCTTCTCGTTGATGATCGTCTTGTTGGGCAGGATGGCGTCGATCCGCTCGTTGGTGCGGATGCGCGTCGTGCGCAGGCCGATCGCCTGCACCGCGCCGTAGGTGCCGGCGACGGTGACGTGATCGCCGATGCGGAAGGGGCGGTCCCAGAGGATGGTGATCCCGGCGACCAGGTTGGCGAGCGTGTCCTGCGCCGCCAGCCCCACCGCCAGGCCGACGATCCCCAGCCCGGCGAGCACCGAGGCGATCTGGAAGCCGAGCTGCCCCGCGGCCATGACGAGGCCGAAGGCGAGGATGACGAACTTGCTGAGCTTGAGCCCGATGTCGAGCACCGCCGGGTCGGCGTGGGTGCGCCGCAGCAGCGAGCGGAGGAGCCGCTGGGTGCCCCGATAGAGGGCGTAGAAGACGAGGAGGACGACGATCGCGGCGCCCAGCGAGGGGAGGAAGTCGACGGCGCGATCCAGCATCCGCTGCCCCGCGCCGCCCCAGGTGCCGGGATGCTGCAGCGTGTCGAGGAGCGCCCGCTCGCGAGCCGCGCGGGCCGCGGCGGCAGCCGCGGCCGCATGGGGGTCCACGGGCTTCGGATGGGAAGCTCCCAGGAGCGGCTGGGCGAGGAGCGCGGGAGCCACGGCGAGCCGCGCGAGCGCGCAGAGCGCGAATAAACCTGTCTCGTCCAGGCGCAGGGTCCTTCCGATCGATCTCATCGCCCCAGTTCGATGCAGGCCCCGTTCCAGAGCCGGCGGAACAAGGCTCGACGCACCGTGGACCCGCCCTGCTCTCGAGCGCTACGCTCCTACTATGCGCGTCGGCATCCTCGCGGACACCCACGGTCTCCTCCGCCCCGCCGTCCTCGAGAGCCTGGCTGGCTGCGACCGCATCCTCCACGCCGGCGACGTCGGCGGGCCGGAGATCCTCGCGGCGCTCCGCGCCATCGCGCCCGTCGAGGCAGTCCGCGGGAACATCGACACGGGAGCGATGTCGCGCCTGCCGGAGTCGATCGAAGGCGAGCTCGACGGCCTCCCCTTCCGCCTGATCCACCGCCGCGAGGACGCCGACCCGAAGTGGATTCCGAGGACTCGACTCCTCGTCTTCGGCCACTCTCACCGGCCCGAGATCTCCTGGGAAGGGTCCTGTCTGCTACTGAACCCCGGAGCCTGCGGGCCGCGGCGGTTCAAGCTGCCGCTGACGATCGCGGTGGTCACCGTCGGCGACGGTCGGATCGTGCCGGAGATCCTCTCGGTGGAGTAGCGGAGCGACAGAGCTAGCGCAACAACCTGTCGTACTCGGCGTGGGTACCGATCCAGAACCAGATGAGTCCATCGGGCGCTTCGACGGCAAGAGCTCGGTGGTGCAATCCGACGCGGACGGCCCAGAAGCGTCCGATTCTCTTGAGGTGAAGCGATGGATGCCGTGAGTCAGCTTTGAGAAGCTGGAAGGCCTTGTCTGCACGCTGTCGAACCGCCGTTGGGAGTGCCTCGTAGCACCCCCAGAAGTCCGGCGAGGCGTGGTGGTTCAAAGCTTCGTCGAGCGTCCGGCGGCGTGCGCCTGCAGCGCCCGCTCGGCCAGCGCATCGAGCCTTCCCGCCTCAACGTCTGCCTCGAACTGTCGGTCCCAGTCCTCGGCATCGAATTGCGCGAACCATTCGCGGAATTCCGTACGCTCCTCCGAGGAGAGCTCACGGAGCTGATTCTCGATGTCCTCGACTCTGGCCACGACCTATCCTCCTCGGCGGATTATACCGGTCGCCCCTGCGATGCCTATGCCCGCGCACAAAGATTGCATCAAGATCCCGCCGAATCGGGGATCCGGCGGTCGTCTGCGCTTCCATCTTCTCTGGACGCCCGCTATCCTCGCCCTGGCTGGGTGGCGGCTGGGCCGCTGCCGGCCGACGTCGCCGTAGCCCAATGGACGGCGCCGCTCGCCTAGGCGGTGCGCGTCGCGCTCTCCCGAGGAGGGAACCCCATGCGCCGCAACCGGCTTCTCCTGCTCGCTCTCGTCCCGCTGCTCCTTCCCCGCGCCGCGTTCGGTTCCGCGAGCAGCTTCGGCCTCTTCCAGCATGGCGCCCGCGCCATCGGGCAGGCGGGGGCGTTCACCGCCCGCGCGTCCGACCCCTCGGCGATCTTCTACAACCCGGCGGCGATCGCCAAGCTGCAGCATTTCCAGCTCGAGGCCGGGCTCGACTTCGAGAACCCCACCGACCGCTACTCGAGCGCGACCGGCAGCTTCGAGGCCCGCCACGTCATCCAGTTCCCGCCCAACGTCTACGCCGCCTGGCGCCCCGGCAACGGCGCCTTCGCCTTCGGGGTCGGCGTCGACGCGCCGTTCTGGTACGACGAGAACTGGGACCCGGCGCTCTTCCAGGGCCGCTTCCTCACCCGCCGCTTCCAGCTCCAGGTGATCGAGGCTCACCCGGTCGTCGCCTGGAACCTGTCGAGCGCGCTCTCGATCGGCGGCGGCATCCGCTACCTCTACGGCACCGAGAAGCAGGGCGACAACAAGTTCGTCACCGTAACGCCTGCGGGCGGCCCGCCGACGCCGGTCGAGGTGATGCGCGACGCGGACTCGACCGTCGACGGTCTGGGATGGGACGTCGCCGTCCACTACGCGCGGCCGGCGTGGGGCTGGGGCGCGGTCTACCGGAGCTCGCTCAAGCTGTCGGGCAACGGCGAGCTCGGCTACGAGCCGCGCGACGTGCCGGTGGGCGTGCCCGGCCTCGGCGCCGCGCTCGCCGCCCGCTTCGTCAACGGCCGCGACCACCAGTCGTTCCAGCTCCCGGACCAGGCGACGGGGGGCATCTGGATCGCGCCCTACCCCGAGCTCCGCCTCGAGCTCGACGGCGACCTCCAGCGCTGGTCGGGCCTCCCCGACAGCGTCGTCACCTTCAGCCCCGACGCCTTCGGCTTCGGCCCCGAGGTCAAGGTCCGCGACTGGAAGGACACCGTGAGCCTGCGGCTGGGGATCGAGGGCGACCTCTCGGACAGCGTCACACTCTTCGGCGGCCTCGGCTTCGAGCCCTCGCCGGTCGGCCACACCGAGCCCGGCTTCCCGCGCGGCGACGCCACGGTCTACTCGGCCGGCATCTCCTACAACTTCCCCCAGCTCTCGTTCGATCTCGCCTACTCGCTCCACCAAGGCCAGAGCCGCGGCGCCTCGGGGCAGGAGCTGCTCAATCCCGGCGTCTCCAGCCGCTACAGCTCGCGCGATTCGGTGTGGGCGGCTTCGGCGCGGTGGAGGTTCTGAGCGAAGAATCGGCGCGCCGCGGCAAGCTCCGCCCCTACAGTTGGGTTGGTTACCGAGGGGACGCCCCCGCCCGCCTGGGCTTCGTGAGTCTTACGCCGGCGAGAGCGCCGGCTCGCGGTCCTTCATCGCCTGGAACATCCCCGGCCGGTAGGCGGTGATGCGGCCGGTGAAGGCCGAGGCGGCGACGGTCAGCGGCGAGGCGAGCCAGAGCTTGCCCGGCCCCGAGCGTCCCTTGTAGTTGCGGTTGATCGCCGAGACGGTCACCTGGTCGGTGGTCTCGGAGACGCCGGGGCCGCAGCCGATGCAGGCGCCGCAGCCGGGGTGGATGAGGGTGACGCCGGCGCGCTCGAAGGTGTCGGCGAGGCCGTTCGCGCGCACGAAGCGCTCGACCGCCTCGGAGCCGCACTGGATGAGGAAGCGCACGCCCGGCGCCACCTTGAGGCCCGCGTCGACGGCCTCCTTGACCACCTGGTGGTAGAAGACGAGGTCGTCGATCTTCCCCGCCGTGCAGCTCCCGCCGTAGGCGATCTCGATCGGCACCTCGCCGATCTCGTCGACGAAGGCGCCGTTGGTGGGATCCGACGGGATGCCGTGATCGGGATCGCCGGGATGGGCGACCATCGGGCGCATCGCCGCGAGGTCGATCGCGTGGACGCCGCCGGCATACTCGGCGCCGGGATCGGGCGCGACGGCGCGGGCGCGGAGGGCGTCGACGTCGATCCCCGGCCGCCACTCGGCGAGCCAGCGGTAGGTCTCCTCGTCGGCGAGGACGATCGCCGTCTTCGCCGCGCACTCGGTCGCCATGTTGGTGAGGGTCGCGCGCTCGTCCATCGACAGCGTCGATACGCCCGGTCCGGTGAACTCGATCACCCGGTTGAGCGTCGCCTGCGGCTTGGCGTACTCGAGGAGGACGTGGAGCATGACGTCCTTCGCCGTGACGCCCTCGGGGAGCTTGCCCGTCAGCTCGAATCGGATCGACTCCGGGACCTCGACCTGGGTGAAGCCCGAGTGGACGAGGTCGGCGTACTCCGTCGCGCCGACGCCCCAGGCGAGGGCGTTGTTGACGCCGCCCATGCAGGTGTGGCTGTCGGTCGCCTGGATGAAGTCGCCGGGGTCGATCATCGTCTCGCGCGCCACCTCGTGGCAGATCCCCGGCGAGCGGCCTTCGACCGCCGAGAAGTCGCGCACCCCGGTGTGGCGCTGGAACTCGCGCTGCAGCTCGCGGAGGGTCTCGATCTTGCCGGAGAAGGCGCGCATCTTGGGCACCTCGTCGGCGTAGATCAGGTGGTCCTCGAAGACGGCGAGCTTGGCGGGGTTCTTCACCCGGTAGTCCGCGCCGTATTCCTGCTCCAGGAAGTAGTGGACCTGGGCGGTGGTGAACTCGTGCGAGTAGCCGCCGTCGACCTCGACGACGACGGCGTCGCCGGGCTTGACGAACTTTGGGCCCTCGCCATGGAGGTGCTTGGCGAGGATCTTCTCCGCCATCGTCATCGGCCGCGGGCCGGTGTCCGGCCGCGGCAGGGTGATCTCGCCCCGCGCCAGCGCCTGCGAGAACGGGAAGAGGCCGCCCTGCCGAACGACGATCTGGGTGATGGGATCGAGGTCGCGGTAGAGCTCCGCGAGGGGGATCGCCTCGCCGGCCTGCAAGCGCCGGAGCTGCGCGTGGTCGCCCATCAAGACGCCCTGGCTGATGTTGTTGCGGGCGTGGATGGGGGCGAAGGAGGCGGCGATGGCGATCCGGATCCCCGACCACTTCTCGGCCTGGACGGCGGTCTCGCGCGAGCTGCC
>DATBQN010000482.1:0-3079 GCA_036560825.1 Thermoanaerobaculia bacterium | reverse complement strand
CCCAGGACGCCCTTGAGCCCGAGGCCGAGGCGGCTGCGCAGGTCCTTCCCCTGCTTGACCAGCGTCCGGCGCTGCTGGTTGATGTCGCGCAGCTGCGCCGTCGCCGTCTCCTGTGCCTTCTCGAGGTCCCTTGCCTGGGCGAGCACGTCGCCGAGGGCCTTGTGGTCGGCGGTGAACTGCGGCATGTCGGTGAGGCGCGGCGCCAAGTTGTCGTATAGCACCTGCCAGTCGACGAGCTTCTCTTTGGTGCGTGGCGTAATCATGGGGTCCATCTCCTTTCTCTGTTCTGAAGGGTTGCGGCCCCCGGCGTGGTATATCTTGAGGTCCGCCGGGGACCTGGGTTCACTCCTAGACTTCGACGGAGGGCGCGGGCCTGGGAACGACTCCGCGAAGAGTGCCCAGGCCTCGCCTGTCTTGCTCACTCCACATAACAGATCCGCCGGGCCAGCCCGACGTCCTTCATCGTCACGCCGCCGGCCTGTCCCGAGCCGAGCTGGCAGATGACGGACTTGCGCAGCACGGTCAGCCGCGGATGGTGGCCGGTCTCTTGCGCCAGGCCGTTCACCAGCGCGGCGAAGAGCATCGGCGTCGCCGCGCTCCTGAACCGGAAGGTGCGCGAGATGGCGCCGCCGTCCGGCGTCAGCGCCCAGCCGGGCAGCCGGCTGAGCTCGCGCTGGACGCGCTCCGCCTTGAGGTCGTTGGGCGGGCGTCCGAGCGGCGGGCCGCCAGCGGGCCCGACGCTCGGGGTGAGGGGTTCGTTCGGCATGGTACGTCTCCTTTCGATCGCCGCGGCGTCATTGCCGCGGCGGAGCGGATGGTGCAGGAGCGCGAGCCTGTGTGTCAAATCTCGCCGGCGTAGTACGGCTTGGATGCGTCGGCATAACGGGGCCGCGGGTGCCGGCGGGCGCCGGCAGACCTTCCCTCGCGCCCGCAAGTTGCATAGAATCACCGTCGTCTCGGAGGAACCATGGCGAAGAAGCAACTGACAGTCCATCTGGAGCCCGACACCTACGTCGAGATCCAGGAGCGGGGAGCCGGCGGCGATCGCGGGCCGAGCGAGGTGGTGCGTCGCCGCCTCGAGATGCTCGACTCTCTGATCGTCCACTGCGACCCGCGCTCGACCCGCGGGTTTTCCGACACGTTCTACGACTTCCTGCTCTCCTACCTCAAGGCGCCGTGGAACATCCCGCCGGACCGCATCGTCGGCCTCGAGGGCTACCTCGCGCAGCGCCCCGGCTTCAACGAGGCCACCCGCCGGGCGGGGATCGACCCCGTCGAGCTCCGCCGCGCCGTCCGCGAGCTCACCTTCGCCGAGAAGCTCGCCCTCATCGACGCCGCCGAGGTCTACCAGACCCACGTCGCCGAGCCGCCGGCCGCGCCGGCCGAAGGCTGAGGCGCGCGCCCGCGTGCCCAGCGAACCCGCCCGCGACCTCTTCACCCGGCTCCTGCGCTCCTCGGTCGAGGCGATCGCCGACGAAGCGGTGAAGCGCCTCGCCGGCGACCCAGCCGCGACTCCGGCGCCGCCCGCGCCTCCGACGCCCGCCGCCTCCCCGCTCCCTGACCCATCCGCCCCGGTCGCTCTGCATCGGGCCTTCGACTACGACGCCGTCCTCGACGGCCTCACCCGCTTCGCGCGGGCGCTCGACGGCGACGCCGCCGCGCGGGCGGAGGGCGGCGAGCGCGCCTGGGGCGAGCTCGAGCGGCATCCCCACGCCCGCCGCCTCCTCCTCGTCCGCCACGGCAAGCGCTTCCACTCCTGGGGGCTCTTCGACCGTCTCGTCGAGGCGGCGCAGGAGATCGCGCCCGACGATCCGCTCGAGGCCTGCCGCCGCTCGGCGCTGGCGCTCGAGGTCGTCGACCGCCTGCGCCATCCCTGGCTGAGCGAGCGGCACGTCGAGGACCTGCGCGCCGCGGCGCTCCGCAGCCTCGCCCGCGCGCAGCACCTGCGCGGCGACCGCGGCAGTCTGCGGGCGGCCGCGGCGACCGCGGACCGCGCCCGCGCCGCCCTCCGGCGCGGCGCCAGGGACCCCCTCGAGCTCGCTCATCTCCTCGCCCTGCGGTCGCGGCTCGCCGCGGAGGCGGGCCAGCGCAAGGAGGCCGCCCGGCTCCTCGTCTCGGCCGGCCGCGTCTACCAGAGCCTGGGCCAAACGGAGCTCGAGGCGCGCACGCTCGTCGCGCGCGCCCAGCTCCTCGGCCATCGCGATCCCCGCCTCGGCGCCGCGCTCCTCGGCGAGGCCCTGGCGCGCCTCGATCCCCGCGCGGAGCCGCGCGCCGCGCTCTCCGCCCGCCACCAGCTCGCCTGGTTCACCAACGACCTCGGCGAGCCGCGGGACGCGCGCCGGCTGATGGCCGAGATCCGCCCCCTCTACCTCCGCTTCTCCGACGCCGCCGTGACGGTGCACCGCCGCTGGCTCGAGGGCCGCATCCTGCGCAACCTCGAGCGCCTCGACGAGGCCGAGGCGATGCTCGCCGCGGTGGCGGGGTCGCTGGCGGAGCTCCGCGTCGTCGAGGACCTCGTCCTCTGCGCCCTCGACCTCCTCGAGCTCTACGGCCGCGCGGAGCGGCGGGCCGACCTCGCGCGCCTCGACCTCGCCGTCCGCGGGCGCCTCGCCGCCTGGAGCGCCCGCGGCGACGCGACCGCCGCCTGGGCGCGCGCCGTCGAGAACGCCGCCAGCCGCCCGGCCGTCCGCGAGGTCGCGCTCCTCTTCCGCGAAGCGGGCTGGCGGCTGATCCCGGTTACCACGGGGTATCTCTAGCCTCTTCCTCGGCCTCTGGCGACGATGGCCGCTCTGCGGCCGACCATGTTTCCAATCTTTAGCATTCTTGGGTGGTAGGTGTTTAACGCGTTAAACACCTACCGCGCGCAACTGCTAAATGTATTGTCCCTGGGTCGGCATCACCAGCGAGAGCAAGTGGAAATCAAACTTGTTATTGGATAGTCTCTGCGCTTCTGATGACCCGCTCCAAGGGCTTTCCCACTCCGATGGCAGCCGTCGAGCTCCCCATCGACTCGATCGCGCCCGACCCCTGCCAGCCGCGCTCGTCGATCCGCCACGACGAGCTGGCCGAGCTCGCGGAG
>DATBQN010000481.1:0-6881 GCA_036560825.1 Thermoanaerobaculia bacterium | reverse complement strand
GGTGGAGACCGCGCGGTCGAGGAAGATCGACTCGTCGACCTGGTCCTCCATCGTCTTCAACCCGGTCACCGGCAGGTCGGGATCCAGCCGGCGGACGACGCTCGCGAGCGTCGGACCGAGCGCGGCCGGGGGCGCCGCGGTGCGCACGTAGAAGGTCGCCGGGCCGAGGTTCCCCGCCTTCTGAGTGTATGGGAAGTAGAGGAACGGATGGCCTCCCTCGCGCAGGCTGTCGTACTTGGCGTCGCGGACGACGCCGACGATCGTGGTGTCGAGCTTCGTCCCCGTGCCGGAGCCATGCCCGAGGCGCCGGCCGAGCGGGCTCGCGCTGCCGTAGAGCTTGCGCGCCAGGCTCGCGTTGACGAGCGCCACCTTCTCCCCTCCCTCGCGGTCGGCGGCACTCACCTCGCGGCCGCCGAGGAGCGGCACGCCGAGCGTCGAGAGGAAGCCGGGCGCCACCCAGTTCTCGTTGACCTGGAGGTTGGCGCCGGCCTCGCCGGTGTCCGCGAAGGTGAAGTTCGACGACGACTCGCTCTGGGTGAGCAGGCCGAGCTCCGCGTAGGCGACCGACCGCACGCCGGGGACCGCCCCGACCTCCTCGGCCACGCGGCGGTAGAGGGCGCGCAGGGCGGGCTCCCGGTAGCCGTTGAGCGAGGCGTCGAGCGCGAAGGTCATCAGGTGGTCGGGCCGGAAGCCGGGGTCGAGCCCGCTCAAGTTGGCGAGGCTGCGCGAGAAGACGAGCGCTCCCAGGAGCAGGAGGAGAGAGACGGCGACCTGGGCGACGACGAGCGACTTCCGGAGGCGCACCTCCCCCGGCTCCGCCGCCGCGCCCTGGGTGCGCAGCACCGCGCCGAGCCCCGGACGGGTCGCCTGGAGGGCGGGGAGGAGCCCGAAGGCGAGGCCGGTCGCTACGGCGACGGCGAGGGTGAAGGCGAGGACGCGGCCGTCCGGCGTCGCCGAGAAGGCCGCGCCGAGGTCGAAATCGGCGGGGAAGAGCCGCAGCAGGAGCCTGCCGCCCCAGCCGGCGAAGACGAGGCCGAGGAGGCCGCCGCCGAGGGCGAGGAGGCCGCTCTCGACGAGGAGCTGGCGGACGAGCCTGCCGCGGCCCGCCCCCAGGGCCAGGCGGACGGCGATCTCCTTCTGGCGCGACGCGGCGCGCGCCACCAGGAGGCCGGCCAGGTTGGCGCAGGCGATGAGGAGCAGGAGGCCGACCATCCCCATGAGGACGAGGAGCGGCTTGCCGAACTGGTCGCGCAGCCCGGAGATGCCGCGCTCGGCGGGAAGCAGCGAGAGGTGGCGGACGACGAAGCGCGCGATGGTCGCCGAGCGGCGCGATCCGAGGGAGGGGACCTCCGACTCGAGCAGCCCATGGAAGAGCGGCGCCATGCCGGCCTCGGCGCGGGCGTGGGAGACGCCGGGCGCCAGGCGCGCGAAGACGTTGAGCCACGAGCTGCGGCGGTCCTCGAGGTCGTTCCAGCGCGGCGTCATCAGGGCCTTGTCGACGATCGGCACGAAGAGCTCCGGCGCCTCGCCGATGCCGACGCTGCGGAACCCCGGCTCGACGACGCCGGCGACGGTGAACGGCCGGCCGTTGACGCGGAGGGTGCGGCCGAGGACCCCGGGGTCGCCGCCGAAGCGGCGGTGCCAGGCGCCGTAAGAGAGGAGGACGACGGGCGGCGCGCCGGCGCTGTCGTCCCCGGGAGCGAGCGGCCGACCGAGGACCGTGCCCACGCCGAGCAGGGAGAAGTAGTTGCCCGAGACCAGCTCGGCGCTCGCATGCTCGCTCTTCGCCCCCCAGGCGACGCTGGCGCCGACGGGGAAGCGCGCCAGGACGCCGGCGAAGAGCGCCGCCGGGCTCTTGTCGCGCAGGTCCCTGTAGAGCGGATAGGAGAAGCAGATCCCGTCGTCGGTGTAGCTGCTGTCGGTGTGGCCGGGGTTGGGGCCGTTGGCCGAGAGGAGCGCCAGGCGCCCCGGCGCGCTCACCGGGAGCGGCCGCAGCAGCACCTGGTCGAGCAGCCCGAAGATCGCCGCGTTGGCGCCGATGCCGACGGCAAGCGAGAGGAGGGCGACGGCGGTGAAGAGCGGGCTCCGGCCGAGCGAGCGGAGAGCGTGGCGGAGGTCCTGGGCGAGCGCGGCGATGGCTGCCATCGAGTTCGTCCTCCCGGGTCTGTCCTTCAACGCACCGCCGGCGCCGGGGTTTCAGGCGGCGCGGTTCTTCTCCCCCACCAGGCGGTTGACGCGGATGATGTAGTCGAGCCCGGAGGCCAGGGTGAGCGCCCCGACCAGGTACATGGCGCCCAGGGCGACGGGCTCGAGGCTCGCGAAGAGGGCCGAGAAGAGCACCAGCACGACCGCCGTGACCTGGACGACGGTGGTGACCTTCGACAGCACCGTCGGCGGGAAGGTCTTGACCCCGAGGGCGAGGTGGAGCACCAGGGCGACGGAGACGAGGAGGACGTCGCGGGCGATCACCAGGACCGTCACCCAGACGGGGATCGGCGTGCCGTGGTTGAGGCCGGGGATGGACAGCGCGACGTAGGCCGACATCAGGAGCAGCTTGTCGGCGATGGGGTCGAGGTAGCCGCCGAGGAGCGACTGCTGGTGGTAGATGCGGGCGATGGCGCCGTCGAGGGCGTCGGTCACCCCGGCCAGCACGAAGACGCCGAGCGCGCGCCGCGGCTGGCCGTCGATCACCGCGATGATGAAGAACGGCACCAGCCCCATGCGCAGCAGCGACAGGAGGTTGGGTATGGTGAGGCTCATGAGCGGCCGAGGAGCTTCAGGGTCTGCCGGATCATCTCGACCGCCTCGCTCCCGGCGAGCGGATCGGCGGGCCGGCAGTCGTCGTCCGCGGCGAGCAGGCCGCAGCGCGCCGCGAGGTCGCAGGCCGGGCTCTGCGACGGCTGCGGGTTGGCCGCCCCGTCGGCCAGGCAGGCGGCGGCGCCGAACCTCTGCAGCAGGCGCTCCATGGCGCGCAGCGCCGCCGCCCGCCGCGCCGGCGCGCCCGGCGAGAAGCGGTGGAGAGTCTCGTCGAGGTCGAGGAGCCCCAGGTTCACCACCCGCACGATCTCGTCGCGCTGCGGATGGTCGAGGACGTCGGTGGCGATCCGCCCCTCGCTCGGCTTGGCGTAGCGCACCTGCGGCACCAGCCAGTAGAGGAGGACGGCGAGGTCGGCGCGCGTCAAGTCGGGCCGCGCGCCGATGTCGCGCACCGCCTGCGGCAGGAGGGAGAGCCGCCAGTGGAACTTGGCCGCGGCGAGCTTCTCGGCGAGCGCCGGGTCCTGGGGGTGGCGCTCGGCCAGACCCTCGACGATCTTGAGCCCGGCTCCGGGGTCGCCCACCGACAGCTCGAGCTCGGCCCGCCGCTCGAGGAGGGCGGTGTCGCCCGCGCGGCGCTCGGAGAGCCGCTTGACCGCGGCGAGCTCCGCCGCCAGGTCGCCGCGCGCCAGCGCCACGGCGCGCGCCGCGTCGAGGGTCGAGGTCTCGTCGGGCGCCCAGGCGCGGAGGAGGTCGAGGTGGCGGCCCGCCTCGTCCAGGTGGCCGGCCTTCAACGCCTCGTGGAGACGGTTGCCGACGATCTCGAGGGCGCGCGGATGGAGCTCGCCGGTGCGCTGGAAGGCGAGGCGGCTGCGCGACGCCACGGCGCGGTAGGCGGCGTAGGCGAGCGGCACGTCGCCGGCGAGCTCGGCGGCGCGCCCGAGAAGGAGCTGGCTCGCGGTGTAGGTCGGGGTGGCGTCGCCCACCGCCACCAGCCGGCGGACGACGGCGGCGAGGTCGCCGCCGGCGAAGTCGACCTCGGCGGCGAGCACCTCGGCGGGCGGCAGGCCGGCGCCGCCGGCGGCGAGCTCGCGGAGGGCGTCGCGGGCGGCCGCGGCATCGCCCTCCTCGACGAGCGCCGCCCAGGCCGCGTGGAGGCGGTCGCGCACCTCGGGGTCGACGGCGCCGGGGTAGCCCTCGAGCGGCTCCAGGAAGTAGCTCCGCTCGCGCGCCACGATGGCCTCGGCCGGCGGCGTGCGCCGGGCGGGTGGGCGGGGCGCCTGTGGAGGCGCCGTGGCGCAGGCAGCCGCGAGGAGGGCGACGAGGAGGGCGGTCGCGGGGAGCGCGGGCCCCGGAGCGCGGAGCCGGAGACGGCGCCGCACGGCCCGGTTACGGCTTGTCGGGCGGGGCCGCGGCGATGGTGGCGATGGCATGTTTGTAGATCAGGATCTCCTTCCCGTCGCTCTCCAGCACCACGGCGAAACGGTCGAAGCGCTTCAGGCGCCCGATCAGGGGACGACCGGTGAACAGCTCGAGGTACATCGGCTGCCCTTCCTTCAGGCTCTGGAAGAGGTAACCGTCCTGAATGTTGATGGTGTGCTTAGGCATTGGCCCTCCCGAGACCACTACGCTCTGCGTGTGCAAGAACCTGCGGCACCCGATGCTCCAGATCCTGGGCCGAGAACCAGGTCACATCGGGCTCCTTCCGAAACCAGGTCTCCTGCCGCTTGGCGAAGCGGCGCGTCGCCTGGATCGTCTCGCTGATCGCCTGCGGCAGGGTCCGCTCCCCCCTCACGTGAAGCACCAGCTGGCGGTAGCCGATGGCCTGGAACGCCGGCAGCTGAGGGTCCAGCCCCTGCGCGAGCAACCCCTCCACCTCGCTCACCCAACCGCGCTCGATCATCCCGGCCACGCGGCCTGCGATCTCATCGTATAGGAGACTCCGCGCGAGCGTCAATCCGACAGAGACGGCTGGAATGCGTTGATTTCCAAAGGGTTGCCGCGCGATCCAGGAAGCCAGCGGCACCCCGGAGACGAGCGCGACCTCGAGCGCGCGGAGCACCCGCTGAGCGTCCCCGGGAGCCAGGCGGGAGGCGGTTTCGGGGTCGCGGCGGGCGAGCTCGGCGGCGAGCGGCGGCAGGCCTTCGGCGGCGAGGCGCGCGCGCAACCGGGCGCGCACGGCGGCGTCGCCGGGCGGGATCGGGCTGATCCCCGCGAGCAGCGCGCGGAGATAGAGGCCGCTCCCGCCGACGACGATCGGCAGCCTGCCGCGCCCCTCGATCTCGGCGATCGCCGCGCGCGCCCGGCGCGCGAACTCGCCGGCCGAGTAGCGCTCCGCGGGGTCGAGGACGTCGATCAGGTGGTGCGGGACCCGCGCCCGCTCTGCGGCCGTCGGCTTCGCCGTGCCGATGTCGAAGCCGCGGTACACCTGGAGGGCGTCGGCGTTGACGATCTCGCCGCCGAGCTCCCCGGCGAGCGCCATCGCCAGGCGGCTCTTGCCGGTGGCGGTCGGGCCGACGACGGCGAGGAGGGGGCGGCCCATCCCGCGAGCATAGCCGGGGCGCCGGACGAAAATCCGTCCCCTGCCGCAGGAGGCGCGCCCCTCGCGGGTTGATGGAGCAGGAGAACGCGAAGCCTGCGCGGGCTCCGACCTCATGGGAGCTGCGACCGACGGATCGCAGCCTGTCTCGGAAAGGAGTCGTGTCCGATGAACGTCCAAGCGAAAGCCCTGGCCACCGTGGTCGTCTCCGCCCTCCTCCTCGCGCCGTCGCTGGCGCTGGCGAAAGGCGGGCCGCCGGCCCCGGCGAGCCTCGCGACCGCCGACGGCCTGCTCAACCACCCGCGCGACCTCGCCCGCTTCCTCCGCCTCACGCCGGACCAGGTGAAGCAGCTCATGGGCTTCTACCAGACGCTCGAAGCCGCCGTCCAGCCGCTGCGCGACGCGCGCCCCGCGCTCTGCGCCCAGCTCCGCACCGACCTCGGCGCCGCGGCGCCGGACCCCAACGCGGTGGGCGCCGACACCATCTCGCTCTTCGACAACAAGCAGCAGATCCGCGCCGCGCGCGAGGCCTTCGACACCAGCTTCTCGGCGATCCTCACCCCCGACCAGCTCGCTCGCTGGGACGCTCTCAAGCACCTCGTCAACTTCCTCAACGGCCCCGGCGTCGACGTCATCGGCGACTGCCCGCCGGCGTCATAGCGCTCGTTCGCTCCGCGCCGCCGGATCACGAGCCCGGCGGCGCGCTGGCGCTCCCGCCGGCGATCCCGCTCGCTATCCAATACGACCAAGCGCCGTCGCGGCAGGGGCGGCCGCGCGGCGGAGCGCTCAGCGTGTGCACCTCCAGGGCCCTGTCATCCGAGCGCGCGACGGCGGCGATCCGGGCGCAGTCCACGGGCGACCGCGTGAGCTGGAATGGAGCCTGCGGGAACGGCTCCCAGAGGCCGTCGTTGCCGGCGAAGAAGACGCTCCGCCGGCTGGGGCTCGGCTGCCCATCCCAGGCGTCGAGGCTCTGGATCAGGATGCGCTCCGCGCAGCCGCCCTGGCGCCGCACCTCCAGGTCGATGCGCACGAAGGCCCCCGGCGCGAGGTAGCGGTCGAACCCCGGGAAGCCGGGCGCCACGACGGTGAAGGCGTTCGGCAGGGCGCTGCCGTCGGCGAGCGGCGAGCGGCTGTCGACGACGAGCGAATCGTGACCCGCCCGCGCCACCGCCCCGATCAACGTCCGCGGAGCCGTGGGGTGGGCGCAGTCGACGGCTCCGCGGCCCACCAGGTTGGCCGAAAAATGCAGCCGCTCGCCGGCGCTCGCGCCATCCGGCGGGCTGCCCAGGGCCGCGAGGCCCAGGGCCGGCGCGAGCGCCGCGAGCGCCAGCCTCTTCCGGGCCCGTCTCGTCAGCGGCGCGACCACAGCCAGAGGAGCAGCACGACGAGCAGGAGGATCAGCCACAGCCACCACAGGTGCCAGTGCTTGCCCGCCGGCGGCGCACCGCCGCCCTGGACCTCGTCGGGCACGCCGTCGTGGTTGGCGTCCTTCGAGGTCCCTCGATAGATGTCGATGGCGTCGTCGATACCGTTGTGGTTGAGGTCGGGATGGCGCCCGGCCACCTGGTAGAAGAGCTTCGACTCCACG
>DATBQN010000480.1:0-5145 GCA_036560825.1 Thermoanaerobaculia bacterium | reverse complement strand
GTGCGAGGATGCCCGAATAAGGTGGCCAGGACCGCTTAGTAGTCAGGCCGGCCGCGCACGGCCGGGCCGCTCCTGGAGCATCTGGGGGTCGGCTGAGCGTCGAGGCGGAACCCAGGCGCTCCTCTCAGAGCCTGTGAATCTTTCGGAACGAGGCGAGTAAGATCACCTTCGCTCTTGGAATGCCTTACCCATTGTCATCCTGAGCGAAGCGAAGGATCTGGGGGAAGGCGCTCTAACTCATAGACTTTCTTGGCCTTGAGAATCCCGCCCCCAGATCCTTCGCTGCGCTCAGGATGACAATGCAGGGGGATTTCTCGCAGCGAGAGCACCTCGTTCGGATAGGTCCGAACAATTCACAGTCTCTCAGTCCGGGCGGAGTGCCCACAGCTCGTCGCCGGTGGCCGCATCGACGGCGCGGAAGAAGAGCCGCGAGCCGGCGACGACCAGCTCTCTGCCCAACCCGTTCCCTTCGCCGCCGAGCGTGAGCACGGGCTGCGTGCCGGCGGCCGTGCCGTCGCTCTGCCAGAGCACGGTCGACGGGCCGCTGGTCGCCGCGAAGATCAGGCGACCGGCGAAGGTGCTGAACGACTCGAGCTGGCCGGGCGACTGGCCGTCCGCGGCGAGCAACGGCTGCGTCCCGGCGGCCGTGCCGTCGCTCGTCCAGAGGGCGTTCCCGCTGGGATTCCCGCCCGGGCCGGCGAAGACCAGCCGGCCGCCGAAGTCGGTCGTGCCACGGTCCCCCACGAAGCCGGTCGAGCCGATCTGCCGGGTCCCCGCCACGGTGCCGTCGGTCACCCAGAGACCGCCGACCGGCGAGCCGCTCCCCGGGGAGGTCGCCGCGGAGACGAAGATCTTGCCGCCGGCCGCCGCCAGCCCCTGCGGGAAGAGGTAGTCGGTCGGGCCGAGCCCGAGGTCGGTGACCTCGCGGGTCCCCGCCTCGGTGCCGTCGGTCGACCAGAGGCGGAGGGCGAACGGGTAGAAAGGCTCCTTGAGCGCGAAGAAGTAGAGCCTCCCGCCGAGCTCGGCGAGGAGCGGCGGGTTCTCGTCGTTCAGGCCGAAGCCGATGTCGGCCACGTGCGCCGTCCCGGCCGGCGTGCCATCCGTGCGCCAGAGCTGGGCTTCGGCGCCGCCCTGGAGGAAGTAGTAGAGCCAGCCGCCGGAGGCGGTCAGGTGCGTCGCCGTCCCGCCGGTCCAGCCCACCGGATCGACGGGGCCGGTCCCGGCCGCGGTGCCGTCGCTCTTCCAGAGGGCGGGGCCGTCGTGGGCGCCGTCGCCGGCAAGAAAGAAGACGGTCGAGCCCGCGGCGGCGATCTCGGAGCCAACCTGCACGGAGTCCGGCGTCACGCGCAGGGTGCCGGCCGTCGTCCCGTCGGTCTTCCAGAGGCTGCTATTGAGGAAGAAGTAGAGCGTCCCGCCGACCGCCGCCGCGGGGAGCGACCCGGCGAAGCCCGACAGAGGGCCGAAGTCCCGGA
Source organism: Thermoanaerobaculia bacterium (assembly GCA_036560825.1). GTDB lineage: Bacteria > Acidobacteriota > Thermoanaerobaculia > Multivoradales > UBA5704 > DATBQN01. The sequence goes on along the minus strand of DATBQN010000480.1, from coordinate 3,673 downwards.
GCAGGTAGGTTCCGGCGTCGTTGCCGTCGCTCGTCCAGAGGACGGGCCGGAAGTCCGGCTCGGAGACGAGGAAGAAGGCTCGCCCCCCCGCCGCGTGGATCTCGCGCGGCTGGGAGCCGCCGAAGTTGGCCGTCGCGATGTCCTCGACCAGGTAGGTGCCGGCCGCGGTCCCGTCGCTCCGCCACAGCTCTCGGCCGTGATCCGTGTCCGCGCCCTCGAAGAGCAGAAGGTTCCCGATCCTCGTCCCTTGGAACTCGTCATTCCACAGGGAGATGTCGGGCGACGCGAAGAGAAGCACGGTGCCGGCCGCGGTGCCGTCGGTGCGCCAGAGCCGGGGTCTGAGATCGCTGCCCCTCGCCGCGAAGACGATGGCGTTGCCGAGCGCCATGGGGGCATAGGGGAAGGAGTCGCAAGAGCCCGGGCAGAGGTCCGCGATCAGGGAGGTGCCGGCGCGCGTGCCGTCGGTCGACCACAGCTCCTCGCCGTGCACGCCGTCGTCGCCGGCGAAGAGCAGCCGGTTCCCCAGCGGCAGCCACGGGACGCTCCGCGACGAGCACTTGCCGGGGCAGAGGTCGCTCACCAGTCGAGCGGAGCTGCCGTCGCTCGTCCACAGCTCCTCGCCGTGCACCCCGTCGTCGGCGGTGAAGGCGACGCGGTTGCCCCAGGGCTGGAGGAAACCCTGGCCGGTGATCCCCGGGTGCGACCGGAAGGCGGTCAGCTTGCGGGTGCGCTTCCGACTGCCGTCCGTCGCCCACAGGTTCACCCCTTGGGCATTCTCGATGGCGAGGAAGAGCTGCCCGCCGGCCACCACCGCGTAGTCGATCGAGTAGGGCCCGCCGGCGGGCGGGAGCTCGGTCGCCCGGGCCGTGCCGCGGGAGGTGCCGTCGCTCGCCCAGAGATCGAGGCCGAAGTCCCGTCGGTAGATGAAGAAGATCAGCCGCCCGCCGACGGGAGCGAGGTCGTATGGGAATCCGCTCCCCGTCGTCCAGACCTCCACCGTGCCCCGTGCGGTGCCGTCGGTCTTCCACAGGCCGCCGCCTCCCTGCCCGTCGCGCGCGGAGAAGAAGACCTCGCCGCGGAAGAACGCAAACCCCGAGGGGGCGGCGTCGCCCGGCCCCGCCACCAGGTCGGCCACCATGGAGGTGCCCAGGGCGGTGCCGTCGCTCGTCCACAGCTCGTTGCCATGGATGCCGTCGTCGGCGCCGAAGAAGAGGCGTCGCAGGGAGGGGATCCACACGGCGTATGGGCCCGGCCCCGCGCCGGGGAACTCCGCCAGCCGGAAGGTGCTCCAGGGCTGCCCGTGCGTCACCCACAGCTCGCTGCCGCCGGGGCCGCCCGTCGCCGTCGAGGACGGCCGGTCGAGGACGAAGAAGGAGAGGTTCCCCGTGAGGCCGAAGACGTAGAACTGGCGGACCCGGCAATCGCCGCAATCGGAGACGAAGGGGAAGGTGCCGGCGGCGGTGCCGTCGCTGCGCCAGATCGCCCCCGCTCCGGCGAAAATGCCGTCGGCGTCCGCGTGGAAGAAGCTGAAGCGGCCGGCCGGCCAGAAGTCGCGCGGCGAGGAGCTGGCCGGGGCGGGAGAGGTGTCGATATCCTTGACCCGATACGGAGTGAGCGCGCCGGCCGGCGCTCCGGCAAGGCTCGCGAGGCCGGCGAGGCCCGCGGCGAGGAGGGTGGAAACCGTGGAGCGACGCATGGCCAGCTTCCTTTCCGGTCGTTCTTGCGCGTGAGCTTATCATCGGCCTCTCGGCTCCTTCCGCCGAGGTGCCCCAGGGGACCGTAGAAACACGCGAAGGTGCCGGCGGATGCGCGAAGGCTCTATTTGCCCAGCCAGGCGACGAGCTGCTGGCGATAGGCGTCGCGGTAGGCGCCGGTGCGCTCGGGGTGGAGTTTGGGCTCGCGACCGCCGGCGAGCTTCGCCTTGACCCTGTCGAGCAGCGCCTTCTGCTCCGGCGTGAGCACGTCGGGCAGCGGACCGCCGAAGTAGCTCCAGCTGTTGAGCGCCATCGCCTGGGCCTCGGTGAGGTCGAGGTAGTAGAGCTCCGGGTGCGCGGTGCGCAGCGAGTACTTGGGCTCCTCGAAGCGCGGGCTGCGGGGCTCGACGCGGATCTCGGCGTCCGTGAGGCGGAAGCCCCTGGCGCGCGCCTTCGCCGCCTCGTCGGGGACGATGAGGGCGTAGAAGCCGCCCTGGCCCTGCCGCTTGAGCGCCGCGGCGAGCTTGCCGACGTCCGTCTTCGCCGGGTCGTACTGGACCTCGACGACCTCTCCGCCGAGGCTGCCGATGCGCGTCGCGAGGACGCCGGGCGCCGCCCCCAGGGTCGCCTCTCCGTTCCAGTAGCAGTACATCGAGAAGACCGCGGTCGCCGGAGCGGCCGGCGGGGCCGGAGCGGTATCGGCGGTCAGGGCGCCCAGGGGGGACAGGGCAGCGAGAGCGGCCGCCATCGAAAGGAGCGCTCGCGGGGTCATCGTCATTCGCCTCCTCGGCCGCGGGAGATCGCGCGGCGGCCTCACCGTTGGTACGCCGGCGCGGCGGAGATCAGATCTCCGGCGACCCTACCCCTTCGGCCCTGCCCCCGCCGGAGGACGGCGGCGGCCTCCCGCTGCGGCGCGGCAGGCGGTCCGGGGCGCGGCGTCGCGGGCGGCATTCTCAGCCGCACCCACATGTTAGACTGGCCCGCCCATTGCACCCGAGCCAGCGCTGGAGGAGCCCATCCATGGCCATTTCGGACGCCCAGCCGCAAGAGTTTCCGGACGTCGTCAGCCCGGTCCCCGTCGCGCCGCGACCCACCTCCGCCTTCCGGCCGTTCATCCCGGCCGAGGTGGCGATGCGCGAGCTGTCGATCGTGCCGCTCGTCATCGGCACGCTGCTGGGGATCGTCTTCGGCGCCTCCTCGCTCTACCTGGTGCTGAAGGTCGGCCTCACGGTCTCTGCCTCGATCCCGGTCGCGGTCATCTCGATCACCCTCTTCCGGCTGCTCTCGAAGGTCGGCCTGCGCAACGCCACCATCCTCGAGAACAACATCGTGCAGACCGCGGGGTCGGCGGGCGAGTCGATCGCCTTCGGCGTCGGCGTGACGATGCCCGCGATCATGATCCTCGGCTTCGACCTCGAGATCACGCGGGTGATGCTGGTGGCGATCTTGGGCGGCCTCCTCGGCATCCTGATGATGATCCCGCTGCGGCGCGCGCTCATCGTCCAGCAGCACGGGCTGCTCAAGTACCCCGAGGGGACGGCCTGCGCCGAGGTCCTGAAGGCCGGCGCCAGCGCCGAGGAGCGCGCCATCGCCGCCCGCGCCGCCGCCGACGCCGGCGAGGCGCCGAACGCCCGCGCCGCCGCTTACTCCGGCGCGCGCACCATCTTCACCGGCTTCGGCATCGGCATCCTCTACAAGACCGCGATGGAGGCCTTCAAGACCTGGAGGGACGTGCCGGAAAAGGTCTTCGCCGCCCCCTTCAAGTCGGGCTCGATCTCGGCCGAGATCTCCCCCGAGCTCCTAGGCGTCGGCTACATCATCGGCCCGCGCATCGCCGCCATCATGTGCGCCGGCGGCGTCCTCGCCTACCTCGTCCTGATCCCGGCGATCAAGTTCTTCGGCGAGGGGATGACCACCGCGCTGGCGCCTGGAACGGTCCCCATCAGCCAGATGGATCCCGGGCAGATCCGCGGCGCCTA
>DATBQN010000479.1:0-9037 GCA_036560825.1 Thermoanaerobaculia bacterium | reverse complement strand
GATCAAGCGCTACCTGGGGGGCCAGCGGCGCGACGTGGCGACGCTCCTCCCCGGCGACGAGGTCAAGGTCTACATGCGGTGGAGCGACTTTCTTGGCAAGCACGTCCTGCACTGTCACAACGTCGTCCACGAGGACCATTCAATGATGATCCGCTGGGACATCGTGGAGCCGGGCCGCGGCTTCACCGGCTCGCGCCCGGCGTCGCAGGTTTACGGGACATCGCCGGTTCCGGCCCATCTCGAGCCGCGGCCGGCCAACGCCACGTCGCAGGACGATCAGAGCGAGGGCTCGCCCTAGGGCGGGCCGGGAGAGCGCCATGGACCGACGACAGGTGCTGACCGGGCTGGCGACGGCGACCGCCGCGACTGCGGTCACCGCGGTGCTGCCCGCGGCCGCCCGCGGCGAGGGCCGGCCCGCGCAGGCGGCGTCCGACTGCTTCATGCCCGGCGAGATCCTCCCCAACGTCGTCCTCACCACGCACGAGAACGAGAAGGCGCTGTTCTTCCGCGACCTCGTCCGCGGCCGCACCCTGCTCGTCCACTTCCTGTCGATCGCCGGCGAGGCGGCGAGCCCGGTGGCGGCCCATCTGGCGCGCGTCCAGCCCTTCCTGGGCGAGGCGCTCGGGCGCGACGTCTTCCTCTACTCGATCACCGCCGATCCCGAGCGCGACACGCCGCGCGCCCTCGCCGACTTCGCGGCGCGGCACGGCGCCCGGCCGGGCTGGCTCTTCCTCACCGGCGAGCGCGACGCCATCGACCTCCTGCGCGGCCGGCTGTTCCTCCACGGCGCCGACCACGAGCACGGCGGTAGCCATGCCGCCGATCCATCGACCGCCGAGGACTGCTCGCTGGGCCTCGCCCGCTACGGCAACGCGGCGGCGGGCCTCTGGGGCTCGGTGCCGCTGCGCGCCGATCCGGCGCAGATCGCCGAGCGGCTCGCCTGGGTGCGGGGCGTGGGCGCGCCGGCGCAGGGAACCGGGGCAGCGCCGCGGCGCAAGGGACCGCCGGTCCTCGCGGTGCGGCCGGTGACGAGCGAGGCGAAACGGTGATCCGCGCGGCGCGGAGCGCGCTCGCGGCCGGCCTCCTCGCGGCGATCGGAGTCGTCGCCGGGATCGGCGGCGTCGCCCTCGCGCAGCATCCCCATCCGCAGCCGCAGGTCCCGCCGCCGCAGCAGACGACCGTGGGGGACACCACCACGGTGGTGACCGGGACGACCTTTCTGCCGCCGGGCGCGCCGTTCATCGCGCCGCCGGGCACCAACTTCCTGCCCACGGTCTACACCAACCTCTTCGACAGCGACGGCCGCGAGATCCCCAACACGCTGCCCTCGACGCCGGCGATCCCCTACAACCTCCAGGACGGCGCGCCCGTGGTCTCGCCGATCGACCGCGCCTCGCCGACGGACGACCTGCTGCGGGTCTTCGATCTGATGACCCGCTTCGGCTCCGAGAAGGACCGCGCGGCGGACGCCGGCAACGTGCGGCGGGCGATCGGGACGGGCATCGACATCCTGGAGGGCAACCCGGTCCCCGACCGCGCCTACAGCGGCTTCCCGCTGCTCCATTACACCGGGCCGGAGAAGATCAAGGCGGTGGAACCGCGGAAGGACGAGACGGGGAAGGTGGTCGGCGGCGAGGTCCACATCCACCAGATCTGGTACGACAACCACATCGAGTCCGACACCGCGCTCCTCGATCCCTCGGCGGTCGCCGAGGTGCCGTGGACGATCGTCTACACGGTCGACGTCCTCGACCGCGGCGAGGACGACTTCGCGCCCTTCGTCATGTATTTCGACGCCAAGCCGCCGACGCCGCTCGCCGGCATGGACATGACCTTCTTCCCCATGCGCGACGGCACGCGCACCGTCTTCCGCATCAAGATGGCCCCGGCGCGTTACTGGAGCCTGGTCTACACCTGGGGCTGGCGCTTCCACCCGCCGCGCGTCCAGGTCACCGACCTGGCGGACAAGCAGGTCCTCGGCAGGAGCCTGCGCGACTGGGAGACCTCCGTCTTCGGCCCGGCGCCGCGGTCGAGCGAGAAGGCGAAGCTCGCGGCGATCGCGAAGATCGGCGAGCTGTCGCCCGCGAAGCGCATGTGGATGGCCTTCCGCGAGGCCCGCGCCGCCCTCGACCGCGGCGAGCCGGCGCGGGTGCGCGAGCTCGCGAGCGAGGCGCGGCTGGCCTACGACGACTGGCGCGACCGCACGCGCCTGCCGCGCGGGGTGAGCGTCGATCCCGACGCCGACCTCACCATCCTCTACGTCAACAACACCATCTACGGCCAGTTCACCGACGGCGGCCTGAACACCTTCCCCAAGTGGCAGCGGCGCGGCGCGCGGCTCAAGGTGACGGCGCTCAACGGCGACCACTTCGACCACGCCTACGAGAACGTCGACTTCGGCGGCGCGCGGGGGTGGGAGAACCAGTTCAAGTCGTCGGTCAAGGTCGCCGGCTCGGGCTGCTGGTTCACCTTCGGCCGCGCCTACCTCTACTTCAACCTCGCCGAGCCGGTCGCCATCCCGGCGGCCGCCCCCGCCCCCTACCGGGTCGGCGTGCACAAGCTCGACATCACCTTCAACTACGAGCCGTCGCGGCGCCTGCGCTTCTACCAGTTCGATCCCACGCACCACGACGTGGCCGTCTTCTCGATCCACTGAGGCGACCCCGTGCGCCTCCTCGTCGCCGCCCTCCTGCTCCTCGCTTGGGGAGGGGCAGTGCCAGAGCCGGAGCCGGCCCCGGCCGCCCCGCGCTACCGCCGCACGCTCGCCGCCTACGAGGCGCCCGACGTCGAGCTGGTCGACGCGGCGGGGGCCTCCGTGGCGCTCCGCGCCGAGCTCCGCCGGCCCGGCCCCCTCGTCCTCGACTTCCTGTTCACCACCTGCTCGACGGTCTGCCCGGTCGTCACCGGCACCCTCGCCGCGGCGCAGGACCGCCTCCCCGGCGCCCGCATGCTGTCGATCTCGATCGACCCGGAGGCGGACACGCCGGCGCGCCTTCGCGACTACGCGCGGCGCTTCGGCGCCGGACCGCGCTGGCGCTTCCTCACCGGCCGCGCGGACGACGTCGTGGCGGTCGAGCGGGCCTTCGACGCCTACCGCGGCGACAAGATGCGCCACGAGGCGCTCGTCTTCCTCCGCGCCGCGCCGGGCGCGCCCTGGGTGCGCCTCGAGGGCTTCCCCAGCGCCGCCGACCTCGCCGCGGAGTATGGCCGGCTCGCCGAGCCCGGGCCGGACACGGGCGCGAGAGATGCCGCCGCGGGCCAACGTAGCGATCCAGACGACGCCGACAGCGGTCGGCGTGGGGATTCAGGCGACGCCGACAGCGGTCGGCGTGGTGATTCAGGCGACGCCGACAGCGGTCGGCGTCTTTATCGCGACGGCATCCTCGCCTCGGGCGCTCCCGTGCGCGGCGTGCTCGGGGACGTGCCCGCGGCGGGAGCGCGGCTCGCCTGCGCCGGCTGCCACCGGCGGAGCGGCTTCGGCGGCGTCGAGGGTCGGGTCTTCGTGCCGCCGGTGACCGGGCCGGCGCTCTTCGGCGGCCGGCCGCCGAGCCTCGCCGACCGCTTCGCCCCGCTCTACCAGGACGAGCTGTCGGATGCCTCGTGGACAAGGCTCCGCGCCGGCGCCGGCCGGCCGCCCTACACCGCGGCGACGCTCGCCGCCGCCCTGCGCGAGGGACGGGACCCCGCCGGCCGCGCGCTCGATCCGCTGATGCCGCGCTACGTCCTCGACGACGCCGAGGTGGCGAGCCTCGCGCGCTACCTCCGGACCCTCGCCGCCGCCGACGCGCCCGGGGTCGACGCGGAACGCGTCCATTTCGCCACCGTGATCGCGCCCGGGGTGGACGCGGGCCGCCGGCGGGCGCTCCTCGACGTGGCGGAAGCGTTCGTCCGCGCGAAGAACGCCGACGTGCGGCGCCGGCGCGAGCGGGCGAGGGCGGCGCCGTGGTCCAAGGACGACCCGGTGCCGACCCCTCGCGAGTGGGCGCTCCACGTGTGGGACCTCGCCGGTCCCGCCGATACCTGGGGCGAGCAGCTCGCCAGCTCCTACCGGCAGCAGCCGGTCTTCGCAGTGCTTGGCGGCCTGGGCGGCCTGGGCGGTCCGGGCGGCGAGAGCTGGCGGCCGGTGCACGACTTCTGCGAGGCGAGCGAGCTGCCCTGCCTCTTCCCGGAGACCGATGGGCCGGTGACCGAGCCCCCCGGCGCCTACTCGCTCTATCTCTCCGCGGGCCTCACCGTCGAGGCCGAGGCCCTCGCCCGCCATCTCGGGGATCGCGCCAAGGCGGCCGGCGCCGGCACCCTCCGCGTGCTCCAGGTGTACCGCGCGGGCGGGGAGGGGAGCGCGCCGGCGGCGGCGTTTCGGCGCGCGGTCGAGGCCGATGCGGCTCACCGCCTCCGCCTCGACGAGCGGGCCCTCGCGGGCGACCGGCCGCTCTCGCCGGCCGATTGGACGGCCGCGGCCGCTGTCGCGGCGGAGCGGCCGGAGACGCTCGTTCTCGTTCTATGGCTCGACGGCGCCGAGCTCGCGGCCCTCGGCGTCGATCGGGCGCTGGCCGGAGCCCGCGAGATCTATCTCTCCGCGAGCCTCCTCGGCGGCCGGCCGCCGGCGCTGCCCCCGAGCTGGCGCGAGCGCACCTATCTCACCTGGCGCCAGGCCCTCCCCGGCCGCCTGCAGCCGCAGGCCTTCCGCACGCGCGCCTGGCTGCGCTCGCGAGGCGTCGAGGAGACCGGGCACGAGGACATACAGCTCGACACCTATTTCGTCTTCTCGCTCGCCGACTACGCCTTGATGCACCTGGTCGAGAGCTTCTCACGCGATCGCCTGGTCGAGATCGTCGAGCGCGAGGCGGAGCGCGCGGCGAACCCCGGCGTCTACCCGCGCCTGCAGCTCGGCCCGGGCCAGCGCGTCGCCTCGAAGGGCTGCTACATCGTCAAGCTCGCCGCCGCCGCGCCCGGCGGCGTCGAGCCGGCGAGCGGCTGGATCGTGCCATAGCTGCGGGCTGCAATGGAAGATCGGGATGAAGTGGTTCTCGACGCGGCGACCTCGCGCGACGCCGCGCTGCTGTCGAATCTCCTCGAGCTCTACCTCCACGATCTCAGCGAGGCGTTCCCCGGCCTCGAGCTGGGGGCGGATGGGCGCTTCGGTTACGAACAGCTCCCCCTCTACTGGTCCGAGCCGGAGCGCCGGTTCCCGTTTCTCATCCGTCATGGCGCTCGGGTCGTGGGATTCCTGCTGGCCGCGCGCGGCTCCCCGGCGACCGATGATCCCGCCGTCTTCGACATCGCCGAGTTCTTCGTCCTTCGCCGCCATCGTCGCTCCGGGGTGGGGCGCCGCGCGGCGTTCCTTCTCTGGGATCGTCTTCCCGGCCGCTGGATCGTTCGCGTCTCCGAGGGGAACCGAGGCGCTCTTCGCTTCTGGGCGGGCGTCATCGCGGAGTACACGCGGGGAACCGCGACAGAGGTCGAGCGCGCCGGCAGCCCGCATGCCTGGCGCGTGTTCTCCTTCGACAGCGCGCCCCACGCCGTCGCCGAATGATTCGCGGTTCGAGCGGACGAGCGGGCGCTCGCTTGCCACCGCGGCGTCGGTCGCCTAGATTGCGGTCATGAAGACCAGACCGCTCCTCCTCCCCATCCTCACGGCCCTCGCGCTCTCGGCGGCGGCCGCCGCTGCCGCGCCCAGCCCCATCCCCAGGACGTGGACGATCGACGGCGTCGAGCGGCAGGCGCTGGTCTTCTCGCCCCTGCCGCGCCCGACGGGAGTGATCGTCGCCAAGCTGCCCCTCGTCTTCGCTTTCCACGGCCACGGCGGCAACATGCGGCAGGCGGCGCGCTCGATGCGCATCCATGAGGTCTGGCCGGAGGCGATCGTGGTCTACCCGCAGGGGCTGCCCACGACCAGCCCGATCGACCCGCAGGGCAGGCTGCCCGGCTGGCAGCGGGAGACGGGCCAGTACGGCGACCGCGACCTCAAGCTCGTCGACGCCGCGCTGGCGTCGCTCCGCGGCGAGTATCCCGTCGACGACCACCGCATCTACGCCACCGGTTTCTCGAACGGCGCCTTCTTCACCTACCTCCTCTGGGCGGCGCGGGCGGGCACCTTCGCGGCGTTCGCGCCGGTCTCCGGGCTGATCGGGGCAGGCATCCGCCTGACCGAGCCGCGGCCGGTGCTCGCAATCGGCGGCGAGACCGACCGCCTCGTCGCCTTCGAGCGTCAGAAGGAGACCCTCGAGGTGGTCCGCGCGCTCGACGGCGCCACCGCGGCGGGCTCGCCCTGCGGCGCCGGCTGCACCCTCTTCCCGTCGACCAAGGGCGCGCCGGTCGAGTCGATCACCCATCCCGATGGGCACGTCTACCCGGCATGGGCTCCGGCGCGGATCGTGGAGTTCTTCAAAGCCCACCCGGCGGTGCCCTGACGCCGCGCCGCGACGGCCGAGCGCCTCACCCCGCGGGCGGCGGCGGGTCGGGCCGCTTGCCGCGCCGGCGCGGCAGGAGCCGTCTCAGGACCTTCCAGAGCAGGAGCAGCACGACGCCCACCGGCAGGAGCACGATGACGGTGAAGATCAGCGCGTCGACCAGCCAGCGCAGGAACGAGACCAGCGTCCGGAAGCTGTCGCGCACCGTCTCCCCCGGCTGCCAGCCGGGCGCCGCCACCGGGCGCGCGGCGTCGGTGGGGACGAGCTCGACGTTGAGCGTCGAGAGGCTCGCGAGCTTGTCGAGGTTGATCAGCTGGGCCTGGATCTCCTCGATCTGCGAGCGGATGCCGGTGAGCTCGCGGTAGATCTCCATGATGTCCTTGGCGCCGCGGTTCTTCTGCCGCGATTCGGCGAGCAGGGCCTGGAGCTCGCGCTCGGTCGCCCGGAGCGTGCGGACGCGGGCGTCGAGATCGACGTACTTGTCGGTCAGGTCCTCGGTCTTCACCTGCTCGTGGTCGACCCGCGCGGCGAGTTTCTTGACCGCCGCCACGGTCGCGTCGAGCTTCTCGACCGGCACCCGCACGGTCAGGTGGTAGTAGAGCAGGTCCTCGCGCCGCTCCGCGTTGACCGACTCGACGTAGCCACCGAGGTCGACGGCCATCTTCTGGATCGCCTCGGCGGCCTCGGTGGTCGCCTTGACCGCCAGCGTCAGGTCGACCGTCTTCACCAGCTTGCGCGCCGCGACGCGCGGCGCCGGTGCCGCGGGTGTCGGGGCGACCGGCTCGCCCTGCGCACCGTCGGGCGCCGGCGCCTGCGCGGCGTCGCTCCGCGTTGCCTCGCCCGCGGCCGGAGCGGCAGGCGTGGCCGGCATCTCTTTCTTGCACGCGAGGGTAAGGGCGAGCAGCAGGAGGGCGAGGCCGAGTCGGCGCATGGGCACACCTCAAAGAGGGGGTTGAGCGGAATCGTATCCGAACCCGCCCTTCCCTTGCGCCGAGATCAATTCCGCGGGCGGCGGCTCACCGGTGCCAGTGGCCTCCGACGAAATACCCTTCGACCTTTCTCGGCACCCCGCATAAGATCGCCTGGGGAGAACCGAGCGGGAGGAGCCCGCATGGAGGTTCGCATGGAGGCCCGCATGGAGCATCGGCCGATCGCGCGCGTCGTCAACCTGATCCCGGACGAGGGGCAGCGGATCCTCAACCTGCCGGTCGTGGCGGCGCGGGAGCTCCTGCTCTCGGACGACCCCGCGGCGGTCCTCGGGATCGAGGGGTCGTTCGCGCTGGTGGCGCGGGACGGCGTCCGCGTGCTCTTGGCGCGGAGCCTCGACCGGCCGCTCCGCTACTTCCTCGCCAAGCAGGCGGAGGGGCCCCTCCTCGTCGTCGCCGACCGCATGGACGCCATCCGCCGGTGCCTCGAGGAGCTCGGCTTCGCGGACCAGTTCCATCCTTCGTATACCCGCATGGCGCCGGCGCACCACGTGACCGAACTCCAGCTCGTCGGCTGCCCGGATCCCAACCCCACCTACCGCCGCTTCTTCGATCCGCCGCGCGGCGTCCTGCCGCCCGACCTCGACGTCATCGGCGAGGGCTACGTGCGGGCGTTGTGCGAGGAGATCCGCCTCGTCCTCGACGCCACCCCGCGCGGCGAGCCGCTGGGCGTCCTCTTCTCGGGCGGGATCGACAGCGGCGCGGTCCTCCTCGCCCTCGTCCACGAGCTCCTCGCGCGCGGCGAGTCGCCGGCGCGGCTCAAGGCGTTCACTCTGGCCGTCGACGGCGGCGGCGAGGATGTCGCCCAGGCGCTCGAGTTCCTGGCGCGGACCGGTCTCGCCATGCTGGGCGAGGAGATCGCGGTCTCGAGCGCCGGCCTCGACCCCTTCGCTGCGGTCGAGGTGATCGAGGACTACAAGCCGCTCGACGTGGAGTGCGCGACGATGGGCCTGGCCCTCCTCGCCGGCATCCGGGAGCGCTACCCGGAGTGGCGGCTCCTCTTCGACGGCGACGGCGGCGACGAGAACCTCAAGGACTACGCGATCGAGGAGAACCCCGAGCTCACCATCCGGAGCGTCGTCGGCAACCGCATGCTCTACCAGGAGGGCTGGGGGGTCGACGCCATCAAGCAGTCGCTGACCTACAGCGGCGGCCTCTCGCGCGGCACCGTGCGGGGCTACGCGCCGGCCCGGCGCCATGGCTTCAGCGTCGTCTCGCCCTACACGCGGCCGCGGGTGATCGCGGTCGCCGAGGCGATCCCCTTCGCCGAGCTCACGCGGGGGTCGCACGAGGCGCTCTATCGCCTGAAGGGCGAGGTGCTGGCGCGGGGAATCCGGCGGCTGACCGGCGGCGAGCTGCCGATCTTCCCCAAGCGGCGCTTCCAGCACGGCGCCGCGCCGTCCGCGGTCTTCGCGAGCCGCTTCGGCGTCCACCCGCTGCGCTACCGCCGGCATCTCCTCGAGCTCTATAGCTCGTAGCCGGTGTGCATGCCGGGATGGAGGCCCCGCACGGGCATGAATGCCCGTGCTATGAGAGGCGCCGGATGAATCCGGCTTTTCCCCACGCAGAGTTTTTGTCTTCGAGCAACCCTTCTCACGATGAGCGTTGCCTAATGGGGCAGGGCAGCTTCTGCCGCGGGTT
>DATBQN010000478.1:0-2626 GCA_036560825.1 Thermoanaerobaculia bacterium | reverse complement strand
GTGATCCTCCCACAGCTTGCGCATGTCGGCGTTGAAGGTCCGGCGGGAGATCGGCGCCGCCAGCGCGGCGAGCGGACAGGCGGTGAGCGCGACGAGCGCCACGACGAGCGGGCGAAGCAGTCTCTGCTGACTCATGACGTTTCCTCCTCTCTGGAATTGCACCGGAAGATCGGAAGGAGTCCAGCTGCGCCCAAGGGTTCCTTCGCAATAGCATCCCGGTCGCCGGAAGCAACCGGGCCGGGCAGGGCGCCTGGGCGCGGGCGGAGAATCCCTTCCGGGGCGGCCGCGCGTTCCGGCCGCCTCCAAATTACAGAGCCGCCCGGGCGCCAGAGGTTACAGAGCTTCAGCGCTCGTGGGCGCCGTATCCGGTGAGCAGCCAGACGAGGAGGATCACCGCCGCCGCGCCGTAGAAGAAGTAGCGCGACGTGTGGAACCCCCCGAAGCCGAGGATCCAGGGCAGGGCGACGAGGGCGATCGAGACCGCGAGCTCGACCCCGCCGTGGAGGCGGAAGGGCAGAGCCTTCAGGGCGCCGAGCGGGAAGGCGGTCGCCAGGGTCATCAGGAGGTGGACCGCGGCGAGCACGTAGCAGAGGGCCGCCGGCCGGTCGGTGAATCCGAGCACGGACGGCGCGACGAGGAAGCCGGCGACGGTGAGGTAGTCCAGGATGCCGTGGACGCGAGCGGAGATCAGGTTCATGGGACCCCTTTCGCCAGGCGCTATATAATCACGCTCGGCCGTTTCCGGGCGCCGCTCGACCTGCCGCCCGTCCGGGAGGGCCGCCCGAAAGGAGCCGCATGGCGGTCAAAGATCAGGCACCCTCCGTCCTCGCCGCGGAGGCTGGCGCTGCCGAGGGCTCGGCCTACAAGGAGGAGGCGCTCGAGACGATGGCCGAGGCGCGCCTGCGCTGGGAGACGGCGGCGGCCAAGGCCGAGGCGAAGATGCCCCCCTGGAAGCGCGACTGGACGACGGTCTCCGGCATGGAGGTGCCGCGGCTGGTCACCGCCGACCAGGTGGCCGGCATCGACCCGCGGCGGGAGATCGGCATCCCCGGCGAGTTCCCCTACACGCGCGGCGTCCATCCCACCGGCTACCGCGGCAAGCTCTGGACGATGCGGCAGTTCGCCGGCTTCGGCACCGCCGAGGACACCAACCAGCGCTTCAAGTACCTCCTCTCCCAGGGCTTGACCGGCCTCTCCGTTGCCTTCCACCTGCCGACGCTCTACGGCTACGACTCGGACCACCCGATGGCGAAGGGCGAGGTGGGCAAGTGCGGCGTGGCGATCGACAGCCTGGCCGACATGGAGACGCTCTTCGATGGCATCCCGCTGGGCGAGGTGACCACCTCGATGACCATCAACTCGACGGCGCCCATGATCTTCGCCATGTACCTCGCGGTGGCGGAGAAGCAGGGGGTGGACGTCGAGCGGCGGGTGTCGGGGACGCTCCAGAACGACATCCTCAAGGAGTACATCGCCCAGAAGGAGTACATCTACCCGCCGCGGCAGTCGATGCGGCTGATCACCGACCAGTTCGCCTTCGCCGCCCGCCAGGTGCCGCGCTGGAACACCATCTCGATCTCCGGCTACCACATCCGCGAGGCCGGCTCGACGGCGCTCCAGGAGCTCGCCTTCACGCTGCGCGACGGCATGGAGTACGTGCGCTACGGCATCGACGCCGGGCTCGACGTCGACGACTTCGCCCCCCGCCTCTCCTTCTTCTTCAACAGCCACAACGACTTCTTCGAGGAGATCGCGAAGTTCCGCGCCGCCCGCCGCATCTGGGCGACGGTGATGCGCGAGCGCTACGGCGCGAAGAGCCCGCGCTCGTGGATGCTCCGCTTCCACACCCAGACCGCCGGCTGCTCGCTCACCGCCCAGCAGCCGATCAACAACGTCGTGCGGACGACGGTGCAGGCGCTCGCCGCGGTCCTCGGCGGCACCCAGTCGCTCCACACCAACGCCCTCGACGAGACGCTCGCCCTCCCCACCGAGGCGAACGCGCGGACGGCTCTGCGCACCCAGCAGATCCTTGCCCACGAGTCGGGGGTCATCAACACCATCGATCCGCTGGGCGGCGCCTGGTTCGTCGAGGAGATGACGCGGCGCATGGTCGACGGCGCCTTCGACTACTTCCGGCGCATCGACGACCTCGGCGGCATGGTGGAGGCGGTCGAGGCGGGCTTCCCGCAGCGCGAGATCATGGATGCCGCCTTCGCCTATCAGCGCGCCTTCGAGGAGGGCGAGAAGGTGATCGTCGGCGTCAACGCCTTCCAGCTCGCGGACGAGCCGCCGATCGACACCCTCTACATCGCCGACGACCTCGCCGACCGCCAGGTGGCGAGCCTCGAGGCGGTCCGCGCGCGGCGCGACGCCGGCGCCGTCGCCCGCACGCTCGACGCCTTGAAGCGCGGCGCGGCGGGGACCGAGAACACCATGCCGCTCCTCCTCGACTGCGCGCGGACCTACTGCACGGTGGGCGAGATGAGCGACGCCCTGCGCGACGTCTTCGGCACCTACGAGGAGCCGGCGGTCTTCTGACCTTCGACCGCACGCCATGGGCGACCTCTCCTCGACCGCGCGCGACCTCCTGATCTACACCCTGTGGGCCGACCGCCGGCTGCTCAAG
>DATBQN010000477.1:0-7347 GCA_036560825.1 Thermoanaerobaculia bacterium | reverse complement strand
GACGGCCTCGCCCACCGGCGGGCGGCGGCGCTCGCCATCGCCGTCGCCCAGCTCCCTCTCCTGCTGCTCCTCGCCGTCCTCGCCCCGGTCGCCCTCCACCGGCCGGAGCGGCTGGCGGCCGCCCTCCTCGGGCTCGTCCTCTCGGCCGCGGCGGCGGCGCTCTTCGCGGTGCCGGTGGCGCGGCCGCTCCCCGCCCGCCCGCTCGCCCTCGCGGCGGCGCTCCTCGCCGCCGCCGGGAGCTGGCCGGCCCTGGGGGTCGCCGCCCTCCTGATCCTGGCGACCGACCTCGCCGCCGGTGATCTACCTGTAGGATCGCCAGCGGGATCGAAGACGGGATCGAAAGCCGAGCGTTCCTCTTCTCACCAGCCGGACCCGCTCGCGGGGGGCGCCGCCGCGCGCTGGCTGCCGGCCCGCATCGCCTGGCGGGCGCTCGGCTGGCGGCTCGCCGGGGCCTATCTCGTCGCCCTCCTGCCGTGGGGCGCGGCGGCGCTCTTCGTCGCCCACAACCAGCTCTCGCCGTGGGCGGTCGGCCTCGCGGCGCGGCTGGGAGGCGGCGCCGCCGCCGTCCTCCTCCTCGCCCAGCTCGGCGAGGCGCTCGCGGTGCAGCGGCCGGCTTGGCCGTGGGCGCGCTCGCTCCCGCAGTCGGCCCTGGCGCGGGTCGCGGCCGACGCCCTCTTCCTCGGCGTCCACGCCAGCCCGGGCGTCGCCCTCGCGGCCTGGATCGCGCCGCGCGCCGCCCTGCCGGTGGCCCTCGCCCTCCCCTACCTGGCGCTCCGCGCCGCCGGCGCCCTCCGGCGCGCCCCCGAGCGCAAGATCGGCGCCTCCGGCGAGATCCTCATGGAGGGGATGTGGCTCGCCGCGGCGGTCGCCCTCCTCCCCTGGGCGTCCCTCGCCCTCGCCGCGGCGGCGCCGCTCGCCGCGCGGTGGGCCGCCGAGCGCGAGCGCCGGCAGAAGGTCAGCCGCTGGCTCGAGATCCACCACCTGGCGGCGGGCGATCCGCAGTCCTGGAGCGCCTCGTGATCCGGCTCCTCGGCGTCTCCTACGCCTACCGGCCCGGCGAGCCGGTGCTCGACGGCGCCGACCTCGAGGTCCCGCCGGGTCTGACCCTCCTCGTCGGCCCCAACGGCTGCGGCAAGAGCACGCTCCTGAAGCTCGCCGCCGGCGTCGAGCGCCCCGACCGCGGGACGATCGAGGTCGGGGAGCCGGGACTTTGGCGCGACCTCTGGCGCGACGAGGCGGCGGCGCGGGCCGGGCTCGCCTACGTCCCCGAGCAGCCGGACCTGACGCCCTACGCCTCGGTCGGCGAGGTCCTCCGCCTGGTCTGCCGCCTGCGCGGCGAGCCGGAGGCGAGCGCCGCCGCCGCGCTCGCCTTCGTCGGCCTGACCGGGCTCGCCGGGCGCTCGGTCCGCGAGCTCTCGATGGGCCAGCGGCGCAAGGCGGTCCTCGCCGCGGCGCTCGTCGGCACCCCCAGCCACCTCCTCCTCGACGAGCCGCTCGAGGCGATGGACCGCGGCGCCCGCGACGACGTCCTCGCCTGGATCGACCGCCTGCTTGCCGCCGGCGCCGCCGTCCTCGTGGTCTCCCACGAGCTCGAGCCGTTCGTGCAGCGGGCGGCGCGGGCGGTCACCGTGACGGCCGGCCGCTGCGCCGTCTTCGACCCCCTCCCCGGCGACCCGGCCGAGCGCCTCGCCCTCCTCGAGAGGCTGGCGCGAGGCATGCCGCCCGGCGCTCCCCCGCTGGGGTAGACTCCCGGCGTCTTTCGTTGACCCCCCCGGGGGGCGGTGCTATGCTTCGCCTCCCGTCTAAGGCCCGGTCCCGTATGGTTTTTTTCAACTACAGCACGATGCAGATGGCGGCCAAAGTGGTGTACTACGGCCCCGGTCTGTGCGGCAAGACGACCAACCTCCACTACATCTACGGGCACACCTCCGGCGAGTCGCGGGGGGAGATGGTCTCGCTCGAGACGGAGACCGACCGCACCCTCTTCTTCGACCTCCTGCCGATCGACGTCGGCTCGATCGCCGGCTTCAACACCCGCATCCAGCTCTACACCGTCCCCGGCCAGGTGTTCTACAACACCACCCGCAAGCTCGTCCTCAAGGGGGTGGACGGGGTCGTCTTCGTCGTCGACTCGCAGCGCGCCATGCTGCAGGCGAACCTCGACTCGTTCAAGAACCTGGAGGAGAACCTGGCCGAGATGGGCCTGTCGGTCGACACCATCCCTCTGGTCCTCCAGCTCAACAAGCGCGACCTCTCCGACATCTGTACCGTCGACGAGCTCAACAAGGCGCTCAACCCCAAGGGCTGGCCGCACTTCGAGGCCTCGGCGCTGGGCGGCCAGGGGGTCTTCGAGACGCTCAAGGGGGTCTCGAAGCTCACCCTCCTCTCGCTCAAGAAGCGGCTGATGCGGACCGGCGACGCCCCGGCCGCCTCGGGACCCCGCCCGGCCGCCATCCTGTCTCCGCCCCCCAAGGCGGCTCCGACCCTGAGCCCGGCGGCCCCCCCGCGCCCGACGGCGCCAGCGTCTGCTCCCCTGACTCCGCCGCCGCCGGCCGCGAAGCCGGCGCCGGCAGCGCAGCCGGCCGCCCCGAAGCCCGCGCCGGCCCCGGTCGCCGCGCCGGCCGCTGCCAGGCCGGCGACGCCGCCGCCGGCTCCGCCCCAGCCCACCGCTAGCCCGGCAGCCAATCCAGCCGCCAGGGCCCGCGGCCGCTCGGTCGACGTGCTGGACGAGCTCGAGAAGCTCCGCCGCGAGGCGATGCAGCCCGTCGCCGCCGGCAACGCGCCGGGCGCGGCGGCGCGGCCCGCGGCGCGCGGCGCCTCGCGCAACGGCCGCGGCGAGGTCTCGCGCAACATCGAGATGACGCTCAAGCGCGCCGACTTCGAGCGCGCCCGCCGCTTCCTGGTCAGCTTCCAGGTCGAGGACGACCAGAACCGGGTGATGGACTCGGTGCGCAACCTGCCGGTCGAGATCAAGGACGCCGCCAGCCTCGAGAAGCTCCTCCTCCACCTGAACATCGCCTTGAACGCCAAAGAGTAAGCTCCGCGACCGAGGCCGGCCCCCGCCGCCCCCATGCCATGAAGTGCCCCTTCTGCGCCCAGAACCGGGACCGCGTCGTCGACTCGCGCGAGAGCCGCGACGGCGCCACCATCCGCCGCCGCCGCGAGTGCCTCTCCTGCTCGCGCCGCTTCACCTCCTACGAGCAGATCGAGGACATCCCCTACCTGGTCGTCAAGCACGACGGCTCGCGCGAGGAGTTCAGCCGCAAGAAGCTGCTCTCCGGGCTGCTCAAGGCGTGCGAGAAGCGGCCGGTTCCCCTGCGCAAGCTCGAGGGGCTCGTCGAGCAGGCGGAGTCCATGCTCCACGACCGCGAGGACCGCGAGATCTCGACTGCGGAGCTCGGCTCCTTCATGATGGACCACCTGCGCGAGCTCGACCAGGTCGCCTACGTGCGCTTCGCCTCGGTCTACCGGCGCTTCGAGGACATCGACGCCTTCATGGACGTGCTCAAGGGGCTGATCCAGCCGCCGCCGCGCCGGGAGGTTTGAGCATGGCCGGCCGCTACCCCTCGATGTTCCTCTTCTCGCGCTTCCTGTCGGAGATCGACCGCCTGTTCGGGGAGGCGCTGGCGATGGGAGAGGGCGACCTGCCGGCGGCCGAGTGGCAGCCGACGGTCGACATCGTCGAGACGCCCGAGGCCGTCCTCCTCCTCGCCGAGGTCCCCGGCCTGACGGCGGCGGATCTCACGATCGAGGTCAAGGGGATGCACGTGATGGTCTCCGGCAGCAAGCCCACCCCGTGCCCCGCCGCGCAGTCGCCGCGCTTCCTCCGCGTCGAGCGCGGCAGCGGCCGCTTCGTGCGCGAGGTGCAGCTCTTCTGGCCGGTCAACAGCCACGCGGGGAGCGCGCGGCTGGCCGACGGCCTCCTCACCATCACCTTCCCCAAGGTGGAGGAAAAGCGCCAGGCGGCCCACGTCCTGGACATCGCCGAAGCGGACGAGGCGGACGGCGCGAGCGCGGTGACCGCGGGGATCGCCGGGGCGGCGGAGAGCGGGGCGGGCCGATGAACAAGCCGCCGGGCGATCCCCAGGACGAGGCGATCAAGGTCCCCGACGTCCTCGCCGTGCTGCCGCTCAAGGACACGGTGATCTTTCCCTACATCATCCTGCCGCTCTCCGTGGGGCGCGACAAGAGCGTCGTCGCGGTCGACCGCGCGCTCGCCGAGAACCGCGTCATCATGCTCGTCGCGCAGCGCGACGGCGCCGTCGAGAACCCCGGCGAGGCCGACCTCTACGGGGTGGGCACCGCCGCCGTCATCATGCGGATGCTGAAGCTGCCCGACGGACGCATACGCATCCTGGTGCAGGGGCTGAGCCGCGCCCGCGTGGCGCACGTCAGCCAGATCGATCCCTACCTGCAGGCGAAGATCGAGCGCATCGAGGAGCCGCCGGTCGAGCGCAGCCTGGAGATCGAGGCCCTGGTGCGCAGCGTCAAGGAGAGCCTCGACCGCGCCGTCACCCTGGGCAAGGGGATCTCCCCCGAGGTGATGGTGATCGCCACCAACCTCGAGGACGCCGGGCGCCTCGCCGACCTCGCGGCGAGCAACCTCGACCTCAAGCTCGAGGAGGCACAGGGAGTCCTCGAGACGATCGATCCCATCGCCCGGCTGCGCAAGGTGAGCGAGCTGCTGGCGCGCGAGATCCAGGTGCTCACCATGCAGCAGGAGATCTCCTCGCAGGCGCGCGGCGAGATGGACAAGAGCCAGCGCGAGTATTTCCTCCGCCAGCAGCTCAAGGCCATCCAGCAGGAGCTCGGCGAGGGCGAGGAGCTGGCCGAGGAGATCGCCGGCTACCGCAAGGCGGCGGAGGAGAAGAAGATCTCCGAGGAGGCGACGACCGAGCTCGAGCGGCAGATCCGCCGGCTCGAGCGCAGCCACCCGGAGAGCGCCGAGACGCAGATCATCCGCACCTACCTCGACTGGTTGACCGCGCTCCCCTGGCAGACGCTGTCTGCGGACAACCTCGACCTCGACCACGCCAAGCAGGTCCTCGACGAGGACCACTACGACCTCGAGAAGATCAAGGAGCGCATCCTTGAGTACCTCGCGGTGCGCAAGCTCAAGCAGGACACCCGCGGGCCGATCCTCTGCTTCGTGGGGCCGCCCGGCGTCGGCAAGACCTCGCTAGGGCGCTCGATCGCGCGCGCCCTGGGGCGGCAGTTCGTGCGCATCTCGCTGGGCGGCGTGCGCGACGAGGCCGAGATCCGCGGCCACCGCCGCACCTACGTCGGGGCGCTCCCCGGGCGCATCGTCCAGGGCATCCGCCAGGCCGGCACCAGCAACCCGGTCTTCGTGCTCGACGAGATCGACAAGATCGGCGCCGACTTCCGCGGTGACCCCTCGTCGGCGCTCCTCGAGGTGCTCGACCCGGAGCAGAACTGGAGCTTCGTCGACCACTACCTGGGGCTCGCCTACGACCTCTCGCGGGTCCTCTTCATCGCCACCGCGAACCTCCTCGAGCCGATCCAGCCCGCCTTCCTCGACCGCATGGAGGTGATCCGCCTCTCCGGCTACACCGAGGAGGAGAAGCTGCGCATCGCCCGCCAGCACCTCATCCCCAAGCAGATGCGGGAGAACGGCATCGGCGAGGAGGCGATCGCCTTCACCGACGAGGGCATCCGCGAGGCGATCTCCGGCTACACCAAGGAGGCGGGGCTGCGCAACCTCGAGCGCGAGGTGGCGGCGATCTGCCGCAAGGTCGCGGTGAGGGTGGCGCGCGGCGAGACCGCGCAGCAGGTGGTCGTCGACCGCGCCCAGGTCGAGGAGTTCCTGGGACCGCGGAAGCACTTCAGCGAGGAGCTCCTCGACCGCGACCGCGTGGGCGTGGCGACCGGCCTCGCCTGGACCGCGGTGGGCGGCGACCTGCTCTTCATCGAGGTGGTGGCGGTGCCCGGCAAGGGGCAGCTCCTGCTCACCGGGCAGCTCGGCGACGTGATGAAGGAGTCGGCGCAGGCCGCCCTGTCCTACGCGCGCAACTATGCGGGATCGCACGAGCTCCCGGCCGACTTCTTCGCCAAGCACGACATCCACGTCCACGTCCCCGCGGGGTCGATCCCCAAGGACGGGCCGTCGGCGGGGATCACCATTGGCGCCGCCATCCTCTCGGTGCTCACCAACCGTCCGGTCAACCGGCGGGTGGCGATGACGGGGGAGATCACCCTGCGCGGCGACGTGCTGCCGATCGGCGGCTTGAAGGAGAAGGTGCTCGCCGCGCGCGTCGCCGGCGTGCACACGGTGATCGTCCCGCGGCTCAACCGGCGCGACCTCATCGAGGTGCCGGAGACGATCCGCCAGGACCTCGTCTTCCACTTCGTCGACCACATGGACGAGGTGCTGAAGATCGCCCTCCAGGACGCCGCGGCACCCCTCCCCCCGGCGGCCCCGGCAGCGGCGCCAACCCCCGAGCCCGCGACCGTCGCCGGCCGCGAGCCGGCCGTCGTCTAGGTGCGCCAACCCTCCGAAGATCGCCTCCTCGCCTGGCTGCGCGGCCGCCTCGGTCCCGGCTCGCTCGCCGGCGACGACGCGGCGGTGCTGCCGCGCGGCGCCTGGGCGGTGACGGTCGACAGCCAGATCGCCGGCGTCCACGTCGACCCCGGCGCCGATCCCGCGCTCCTCGCCCGCCGCCTCCTCGCCGTCAACCTCTCCGACCTCGCCGCCATGGGCGCCCTTCCCGCCTACGCCTTCCTCGCCCTCTCGGCGGTCCGCGGCTTCGACCACCGCCGCTTCTTCCGCGCCTTCCTCGCCGCCTGCCGCTCTCACCGCTTGGCGCTCGCCGGCGGCGACCTCGCGACGCATCCGACGGCGACCACCGCCACCCTGACGCTCCTCGGGCGGCGCCGGCGCGGCGGGCGCTGGCTGGCGCGCGGCAATGCGCGGCCCGGCGACGCGCTCTGGCTCGGCGGCACGGTCGGCGAGTCGGCCGCCGGCCGCGTCCTGCTCGACACGGGAGGGCCGGGGAGCGGCGCCGGCGCCGCGGCACGACGCGCGGTGCGCCGCCATCTCCTCCCCTCGCCGCAGCTCGCGCTCTCCGGCTGGCTCGCGCGGCAACCGCGGGCGGCGGCCATCGACGTCTCGGACGGCGTCGCCCTCGACCTCCGCCGCCTCTGCCGCGAGAGCGGGGTGGGCGCGGTGGTCGAGCCGGAGGCGCTGCCGCTCGCCCCCGGCTTCGCCGCGCTCTGCCGGCGCCTCGGCCGCGATCCGCTGGAGCTCGCCCTCGGCGGCGGCGAGGACTACGTGCTCCTCTTCGCGCTGCCGTCCCGGCGAGAGCCGCCGGCGCGCTTCGGCTGCCGGCG
>DATBQN010000476.1:0-4135 GCA_036560825.1 Thermoanaerobaculia bacterium | reverse complement strand
GTTGTCCAAGTACCCTCCGGGGATATGTCGATGAGAGGATTGGCGATCTCTGGCTGGACGTACCACCGGTCGGTATATGCATAGACAACAACCTTATATTGGTCAGGCTTTGCAAGTCCCCTCACTTCGCCGTTGATCGTTTCCTCTTCAGTTGGGCCTCCTCCTTCTCCCGGCACCCGATTGATCCGAACCTCAACGGGGAACTGCCTCCAGTCAACCGGCTTAGTGTCGCGCGAAGTCTCCGATTCAGGTTGACCTTGAGCAACTGCAGCTCTGGATGCTCGCTTAGCTCCGCTCGGCTGGTTCAGAACAGCGACCAAGCCAGCAACGGCAGTGACGACAGCGGCCAGAGCGGCCAACACGGCCGGGAAATTTGATCGAGGCGAAGAAGGCTTCCGTTTGATACTCATGTGTACCCCTTATGTACAGAGTATCTTACCCCGTGGCGAGAATCATCGTCTAAGAAGAAGGACCTCTGACCAAATATATAGATGTCACTATGCGAGGGGCGGCCCAACCGCCGGGGAAGCCGCGTACTCCCTGCTGACTTGGCCTTGAGGTGCGCATGCCGCCGTGCTTCTCATCACTGCGGAGGACCTTGGCGGTGAGGGTGCCAGGCTGGAGACCCGTCACTCGACGAGTAGGCGCGCGAGGGTCTGGAGGTGAGGCCTTCAACCAGGCGGCCGCGACCTCCTGACACCAGCGCGGTCCGGTTCAAGAACGGCTGAAAGCGCGAGTCGGCGGGAGCTACGGAGCCCTTGTGGCGCAACGGCAAGTCTGCCGCACGCCGTCGCCGGCCCTCGCGCCGCGCGATACAATGCGACGCTCCAGCGGTCCCAGGGAGGACACATGTCGATCAAGACCCTCACGGAGCTCTTCTTCAAGGCCGCCGGGTACAACAAACCGGACTGCCTGCTCCAGAAGATCGGCGGCACCTATCAGCCGGTGTCGACCGCCGAGATGGTCGACCGCGTCCGCCGCGTCGCCCGCGGCCTCGCCGAGCTCGGCGTCCAGCCCGGCGACCGCGTCGCGCTGATGGCGGAGAACGGCCCGCACTGGCCGATCGTCGACTTCGCGACCCTCTGCTCGGGCGCCGTGCTGGTGCCCATCTACCCCACGCTCCTCCCCGATCAGGCCGCTTACATCGCCAAGGACTGCGGCGCCAGGATCGTCTTCGCCGAGACCCCGGCGCACCTCGCGGGGTTGCTCTCGCAGGCGGACCAGACGCCAGCGATCGAGAAGTACGTGCTGATCAAGGACGGCGGCGGCGCGCCGCAGGACCCCCGCGTCCTCCACCTGTCGCAGATCTACGCCCAGCCGGGCCTGGACGCCGCCGCCTTCGAGGCGAAGGCGCGGGCGGTCAAGCCGCAGGACCTGGCGACCTTCGTCTACACCAGCGGCACGACGGGGCAGCCCAAGGGAGTGATGCTGACCCACGACAACATCGCCTCGAACGTGCTCGCCGGGCTCGAGGTGCTCGCCATCGAGGGGCGCTTCACCGCCCTCTCGTTCCTGCCGCTCTCCCACTCCTTCGAGCGCACGGTCGACTACTGCTACTTCTACATGGGGGCGACGATCGCCTACGCGGAATCGGTCGCCACCGTGGCGCAGAACCTCCAGGAGGTGAAGCCGCACGTCTTCGTCTCGGTGCCGCGGGTGTACGAGAAGGTGCTCGCCAAGGTGCAGGAGAACGTCGCGGCGAGCTCGGGGACGGAGCAGAAGATCTTCGCCTGGGCCGAGCGGGTGGGGCGCGAGGCGCTCCCCTGGCGCCTCAAGCGGGAGCGCCCGCCGGGCCTCCTCGGCTGGAAGCTCGGCCTCGCCGACCGCCTCGTCTTCGCCAAGATCCGCGCGCGGCTGGGCGGCCGCTTCGAGTTCGCCATCTCGGGCGGCGCCCCGCTGGGGCGCGACGTCGCCGAGTTCTTCTGGGGCGCCGGCGTGCGCATCTACGAAGGCTACGGCCTGTCGGAGACCTCGCCCGTCATCTCGTGCAACAGCCTCGCCCACGTCAAGCTGGGGACGGTGGGACGCGCGGTCCCCGGCGTCGCGGTCGAGATCGCCGAGGACGGCGAGATCCTCGCCCGCGGCCCCAACATCATGAAGGGCTACTGGAACCTGCCCGAGGCGACCGCCGAGGTCCTCGACGGCGCCGGCTGGTTCCACACCGGCGACATCGGCGAGGTCGACGATGACGGCTTCCTGCGCATCACCGACCGCAAGAAAGAGCTCATCATCAACGCCTACGGCAAGAACATCGCCCCGGCGCCGATCGAGAACGCGCTCAAGGCGAGCCACTACATCAGCCAGGCGGTGGTGATCGGCGACCGCCGCAAGTTCCTCTCCGCCCTCCTGGTGCCCGACTTCGACGCCCTCAAGGCCTGGGCCGCGAAGCAGGGCGTCGCCGCCGGCACTGCCGCCGGCGCCGATCCCGCGCCGCTGCTCGCCGACCCCCGCGTCCGCGCCCTCTACGAGAGCGAGGTGCAGGCGGTCAACCAGGGGCTCGCCCACTACGAGCAGATCGCCGCCTGGGACCTCCTCCCCGCCGAGTTCACCCTGGAGACCGGCGAGCTCACGCCGACGCAGAAGGTGAAGCGCCGGGTGATCCACCAGAAGTACGGCGCGGTGATCGACCGGCTCTACGAGCGGGCCGACTCCGCGCGGGCGGCGTCGTGACGGCGAGCCTTCCCGCCGGCGCCGCCGGCACCGACGGAACCGGGGGCGCTCCCAGCCTCCGCCTCGCGGTGGGGGGCGACCGCCTGGCGACGCTCACCTTCGACGCGCCCGACCGCAAGGTCAACGTCTTCTCGCGCGGCGTCTTCGAGGAGCTCGAGCGGACGATCGACGAGGTGGCGCGCCGCGACGACGTCGGCTGCCTCGTCCTCCTCTCCGGCAAGGACGGCAGCTTCATCGCCGGCGCCGACGTCGAGGAGATCGCGCGGGTGACCGACCCGCAGGAGGCCGAGGCCGGCTCGCGGCTCGGCCACCGCATCTTCGCCGCCTGGGAGGCGCTCCCCTTCCCCACCGTCGCCGCCATCCGCGGCACCTGCCTGGGCGGCGGCACGGAGATCGCCCTCGCCTCGACCTTCCGCCTCGTCAGCAACCGCAAGGAGGTGCGCCTCGGCCTCCCCGAGGTGCGGCTGGGCATCCTCCCCGGCTGGGGCGGCTCGACGCGGCTGCCGCGGACGATCGGCATCGCCGAGGCGCTCGACCTCATCCTCACCGGCAAGACCGTCTCCGCCCGCCGGGCCTGGAAGCTCGGCCTCGCCGACGCCCTCCTCCCCGACGCGCGGTTCCTCGACGAGGTGCGGAGCTTCGCCCTCGCCCACCTCGACCGCCGGGAGGGCGCGGAGCCGGCGCGCCCCGACTTCAAGGAGCTGCTCCTCGAGCGCAACCCGCTGGGGCGGAAGATCCTCTTCGATCAGGCGCGCAAGAAGACCCTGGAGCAGACCCGCGGCCAGTATCCGGCGCCGCTGCGCGCCATCGAGGTGGTGCGGCTGGGGATCGAGGACGGCCCGCGCGCCGGCTTCGACGCCGAGGCGCGCGCCGTCGCCGAGCTCGCCACCTCGCGCATCGCGAAGAACCTCCTCCACGTCTTCGGGCTGACCGAGAGCGCGAAGAAGGAGAAGGGGATGCCCGGCGGCGAGGCGCGGCCGGTCGCGAGCGTCGCCGTGCTCGGCGCCGGGGTGATGGGCGGCGGCATCGCCCAGCTCATCGCCGCCGAGGCCGGCATCCCGGTGCGCTTGAAGGACGTCGAGGAGAAGGCCCTCGCGAGCGGCATGGCGCACGCGGCGCAGGTCTTCGACCGCGCCGCCCGCCGGCATCGCATCGAGCGCACCGAGGTCAAGCGGCGCATGGCGCTCCTCCTTCCCACCCTCTCGTTCGCCGGCTTCGAGCGCACCGACCTGGTGATCGAGGCGATCGTCGAGAAGCTCGCGGTCAAGCAGCAGGTCTTCGCCGAGATCGCGACCCACCTGCCGGAGACCGCGGTCCTCGCCTCGAACACCTCGTCGCTCTCGATCGGCGCCATCGGCAGCCGGACGCCGCGCCGCGGGCGGGTGGTGGGGATGCACTTCTTCAACCCCGTCCACCGCATGCCGCTCGTCGAGGTGATCGCCCCCGAGGGGGCCGACCCGTCGGC
>DATBQN010000475.1:0-5491 GCA_036560825.1 Thermoanaerobaculia bacterium | reverse complement strand
CCCGGACAGGAGGAGATCCAGGTTCTCTCTAGAGCTACTGATACATGGTGCGAGACGGGGTCGCAAGGAGCGACGAGACGCCGCCCGGCTACTGGAAATAACCGTCGACGTCGACGATGAACTGCACGCTGCCCGCGGCGTTGTTCTGGATGCCGATGGTGCCGGTGCCGTCCGTCGCGAGGAGGAGGACGGCGTTGTTCGCCCGCGTGTCGGCGGACTTGAAGCTGATCGCGTTGGTGCCCAGGGGGGAAGCGTTGCCGGCGTAGCTGGTGAGGGAGCCCGCCGCCGTGGTGCTGATGATGGTGACGTTGGCGGCGATCGACTTGGCGCCGCTCGGGATGCCGCAGACACCGGCGACGGGGAAGGTGCGCTGGGCGCCGCCGGCGAGCGCGGGGCCGGCGAGCGGGCCGTTCGGGTTGCGGGTGTCGACGACCCGGCACGGGGTGACGGTGAAGAAGCTGGTCCCCGTGGAGGCGCCGAGCGGGAAGATGCAGACGTTCAGGGCGGCCGTGATGTTGGGGCTGACGAGCGCCACGGTGCGCGGATGGAAGACCATCGAGGAGGAGCAGCCGCCGCCGAGCAGGTGGCAGTAGCTCATGATGGTGCCGGTGACGCTGGGGACGGTGTTGATGGTGGTGGGCGCCGGACAGCTCTCGGGACCCGAGTAGCAGCCGGGCTCGGTGTTGAAGCACATGTCGATCGGCGGCGAGTAGCAGTGGGTGTGCGGCGAGCCGAAGTTGTGGCCGATCTCGTGGCCGACGATCAGGGCGTCCCCGGCCAGGTAGCTGATCTTGAACACCTGGCTGAAGCTGTAGCCGACGCTCTTGCTGCAGAGGCCGTTGATCCAGGCGATGCCGGAGGCGGAGTTCGACGCCCCCTGCTTGCCGGAGATCATCGCCGCCACGGCGCGCTGCACGCTCCCGAAGTTGTTGTTCCAGTAGGTCGAGAACTCGTCGAGCTCGTTGGGGTCGGCGCCCGCGGTGTCGACCTGGACGTAGGGGTCCGCGGTGGTCGAGACGCGGAGGAACGTCGTCCCCTGGACCAGCCGCACGAGGAGGTCGCGCTCGTACATGACGTCGATCGCCGCGAAGAGGCTCGCCAGGTAGTTGGTGGCGGCGGTGGTGTCGTCGTTGAACTTCCCCAGCATCAGCTCGTTGTCGGTGTCGATGGCGACCGTGGCGGTGGCGAGGCTGGTGAGCGCGGCGGCGGCGCTCGCGATCTTCTCGGTGGGCGCGAACGGCAGCTCGAGGCTCCGCGGCAGGTTCTCCTCGCCGCAGCTCCAGCGCGGCGGCCCGGCGGCGGTGGCGTCCGCCGGCAGGAAGGCCTCCGGCTTGGCGACGCGGTGGGCGAGCCCGTCGCGGCGCAGCTCGTGGAGGCCGTCGCGGGTCTGGGCGAAGCCCGAGAGCTCGGCGGTCATGGGATCGACGGAGGCGAAGACACGGATCTCCGGATCGTCGTCGGCGGACCCCCAGTAGAAGGCCAGACGCGAGCGCGGCAGCGCGGTCTGGCGGCGCCCCTCCACCTTGATGATGCGGGCGCCGGCGGCGTAGACCTCGTGGCGGGTGAGGAGGACGTCGGCGCGGAGGCCGGGGGCGACGGGCCAGTCGGCGACCCGCGCGGACTGCTCCGGACCGAGCTGCAGGAGGGTCGGCGCGAGGCCGGCGTCGAGCGTGACCCGTTCGGCGGCGCTGCCGTCCACGGCGCGGATCGGCTCGCCGGCGACGGCGGCGCGCGCGGTGAGGCGGGAGACGGAGCCGCCGGAGGACGGTTGGGCAGAGGCAGGGAGCGTGCAGGCGAGGAGCGCGACGAGCGTGACCCCGGCGCGGCAGACGGTTATTCCATGGCCAAGCTGGCTCTGAGTCATCACGGGGCCTCCAAATACCGAGTTGGCGACGGGAGTCTATCGCTATTCGGAAATGACTTGAAGTACCGCGGAAGGCCGCCGCGTTGCCGCCCGGGGGACGAGGCCCGGGATCCTGCGTCGGGCCGCCGTCAGGCGCCGCCGGCGCCCTCGATCCGCAGCCGGATCTCGCCCCCCTCGGCGTCGACCGTCACTTCGCCTCCCTCCGCCAGGCGCCCGAAGAGCAGCTCCTCGGTGAGCGGCATCTTGACCGCCTCCTCGATGGCGCGGGCGAGCGGGCGGGCGCCGTAGGCCGGGTCGAAGCCCTTCTCGGCGAGGAGCCGGCGCCCGGCCGGGGTGGCCGCGATGCGCACCTTCCTCGCGGCGAGCTGGTCCCCCAGCTCGCGGAGGGACTTGTCGACGATGCGCTCGACGACGGCGGGCGACAGGGCGCGGAACTGGAGCCGGGCGTCCAGGCGGTTGCGGAACTCGGGCGAGAAGACGCGCTCGAAGGCGCGGTCGGAGGCGGCGCCGGCGATCGCCGAGCGCTCCTCCCGGTCCGCATCCTCTCCTGGCGGCGTCTCCCGCTTTCCCGCGGAGAGCGTCCCGAAGCCCGGGGTCCGCTGCGCCATCTCCCGCGCGCCGAGGTTCGAGGTCATGAGGAGGATGACGTGGCGGAAGTCGGTGGGCTTGCCGTTGGTGTCGGTGAGGGTGCCGTGGTCCATCACCTGGAGGAGGAGGTTGAAGACGTCCTCGTGGGCCTTCTCGATCTCGTCGAGGAGGAGCACCGCGTGCGGGCTCTTGGCGACCGCCTCGGTCAAGAGGCCGCCGCGGTCGAAGCCGACGTAGCCGGGCGGCGCTCCCACCAGGCGCGAGACGGTGTGGCGCTCCATGTACTCGCTCATGTCGAAGCGCAGAAAGGCGACGCCGAGGACCTCGGCGAGGCGGCGCGCCACCTCGGTCTTGCCGACGCCGGTGGGGCCGGTGAGGAGGAACGAGCCCAGCGGCTTCTGCGGATCGCGGAGGCCGGCGCGCGCCAGCTTGATCGCCGCGGCGAGGCGGCCAATCGCCTCGTCCTGTCCGAAGACGTGGCCCTTGAGCTCGTCCTCGAGGCTGCGCAGCCGCTCGCGGTCGCCGCCGCGCACCTGCCGCGCCGGGATCTGCGCCATGGTGGCGAGGACCGCCTCGACGTCGGCGAGCCCCACCCGCTGCCCGCCGCGGATGGAGACCGCCGCCCCCGCCTCGTCGAGGAGGTCGATCGCCTTGTCGGGGAGCTTGCGGTCGCGCAGGTGGCGCGCCGCGAGCGCCGCGGCGCCCTCGACGGCGCGCCGCGTGTAGCGCACGCCGTGGTGCTCCGCGTAGCGGCTCTCCAGGCCGCGGAAGATGCGCACCGTCTCGGCCTCGGAGGGCTCGGTCACCTCCACCTTCTGGAAGCGGCGGGCGAGCGCCTGGTCGCGCTGGAAGCTCTGGCGGAAATCCTCCCAGGTGGTGGCGCCGATGCAGCGCAGGCGCCCGGTCTCGAGGGCGGGCTTGAGCAGGCTCGAGGCGTCGACGGTGCCGTGGCCGGCGGCGCCGGCGCCGACCACGGTGTGGATCTCGTCGACGAAGAGGATCGGCTGCTCCTCGGCCGCCAGCGCGGAGAGGACCGCCTTCATGCGGTTCTCGAAGTCGCCGCGGTAGCGGGTGCCGGCGAGGAGGGCGCCCATGTCCAGGCGGTAGACACGGGCGGCGCGGAACGCCTCCGGCACCTCGCCCAGGGCGATCTTCCGCGCCAGGCCGAGCACCAGCGCCGTCTTCCCCACGCCGGGGTCGCCGACATAGATCGGGTTGTTCTTGCGCCGGCGCCTGAGGATGTGGAGGGTGCGCGCGATCTCCGCCTCGCGGCCGATCAGCGGGTCGACGCCGCCCTGCCGGGCGAGCTCGGTCAGCTCCTGGGTGAAGGCGGCCAGGGCGTCGCCGCCGGCGGCCGGCCGCTCGCCCTCCTCCCGCTCGTCGCCCTCGCCGGCGGGTATCCGTCCGGGGTGGGCAGGAAGGGCGCGTCCGCCCGGCTCGAGCCGCGAGACGCCGTGGGCGAGGTAGCTCACCGCGTCGAGCCGCGAGACGCCCTGCGCGGCGAGCAGCTCGACGGCCCACGAGTCCTCCTCGTCGAAGATGGCCACCAGGAGGTCGGCGCCCCCGATCTCGGCGCGCCCCGCCGATTCGACCCGCGCCCCCGCCCAGCCGAGGACGCGCTGGAGGGCGAGCGACAAGCGCGGCTCGTGCCGCGCGCCGAATGGACCCGGCTCGGAGAGCCGCGCGCCGGATAGACCTCGCGGCTCGGTGTGCCGCGCGCCGGATGGACTCCGCGGCTCGGGTCGATCGCCGCGCCCCCGCTTCGGCTCCAGCTCCACCTCCAGGTAGGTGACGAGGTCGCCGCGCAGGCGCTCGAGGTCGGCGCCGGCGTGGCGGAGCAGGCTGGCGGTCTCCCCGTCGAGGGTGAGGGCGTAGAGGAGGTGCTCGACCCCCGAGTACTCGTGGCCGAGGCGCGCCGCCTCGCCGACCGCCACGGAGAGCGAGATCTGGGCGTCCTGCGAGAGCTTCATGCGCGCCCCCGCGCCGGCTCGGGCTCGACGGTGAGGAGGAGCGGCATGCCGCGGGCGCGCGCCTCGGCGGTGACCTCGGCGACCTTGGTCTCCGCCACGTCGCGCGGGTAGACCCCGGCGACGCCCACTCCCTTGAGGTGGACCTGGAGCATGATCTGGGTCGCCTCGGCGGGGGCCTTCCCGAAGTGCCGGGTGAGCGCCTCGACGACGAACTCCATGGTCGTGAAGTCATCGTTGTGGAGGAGCACCCGCCAGCGGCGCGGCCGCTTGGTCCGGCTGCGCGCGGCCGTGGCGAGGCCCGCCTCGCGCTCGGATTCGGCGTCGTCCCATTCCATGTCTTCTCACGGTATGCCGAGGAGAGGGGCGGAGGCAAGGCGAGGTTGGCGGGGGAGCCGATATACTTGAGCCGCAGCTTTACGAAACGGAGAAACCAGAGGGGGGACGCCATGGCTGGAAAGTTCGAGATCAAGCGGGCGAAAGACCAGCAGTTCTACTTCCACCTCAAGGCGGGGAACGGCGAGATCATCCTGGCGAGCGAGCTCTACAAGGCGAAGCCGAGCGCCGAGAAGGGGATCGCGTCGGTGAAGAAGAACGCGCCCGACGACGGCCGCTACGAGCGCCGGGAGGGCAAGAGCGGCAAGCACCACTTCGTGCTCAAGGCGACCAACGGCGAGATCATCGGCACCAGCGAGCCCTATAACAGCACGGCGGCGATGGAGAACGGCATCGCCTCGGTGAAGGCCAACGCGCCGGGCGCGCCGATCGTCGACGAGGCCTAGCGCCGGGCCCGGGTAACCTTTCAATTCGAGCCGGAGCTCGCCCCGACGAGGCCCTCGCCGGGGCGGCGTTTGCGATAGATCGCGAAGGGGCCGATGAGGCCTTGGTGCTTCGGCACAGATGGGGTATGATATGAGGCTATGAGCCTACGCGCCTTCGCCTCAGGAACCGTGTCCTTCGGCCTCGTCTCGATCCCGGTCAAGCTCTACGCGACCGGCGAATCGAGCGTCGGCATCCATCTCAACATGCTGCACAAGAAGTGCGGCACGCGCCTGAAGCAACAATATGTCTG
>DATBQN010000474.1:0-4665 GCA_036560825.1 Thermoanaerobaculia bacterium | reverse complement strand
ACCCACCGCAGTACGTCAAGGAGCGAGGTGAGATCGTCATGTCCTTTAGGACCCCAGGAAACGTTCGACTCGACATCTCTTCTGGCGGCCGAGGCCAGCAGCAGACGCTGCTCCTTCTCGCCCACATGGCAGTGAACCCGGGCTCGGTGTTGCTTCTCGACGAACCGGACGCGCATCTCGAGATCCTGCGGCAGCGCCAGATTTATCAGGTACTCACCGACACCGCCGGCGAGACGGGAAGCCAGATCATCGCTGCCAGCCACTCAGAGGTGATCCTCAATGAAGCGGCGGATCGTGACGTCGTGATCGCCTTTGTCGGGAGACCTCACCGGATCGACGACCGCGGGAGTCAGGTGAAAAAGGCCCTCAAGGAGATCGGCTTCGAGCACTACTACCAGGCCGAGGAGGTTGGCTGGGTGCTGTATCTCGAGGGCTCGACTGACCTGGCGATTCTTCGTGCTCTTGCAGAGCGGTTGGGCCATCCAGCGCAGGCGGCGCTTGAGCGCCCGTTCGTCCACTATGTGGCCAATCAACCGCGGCGGGCCCAGGAGCATTTCTACGGGCTGCGGGAGTCCAAGACCGACCTCGTCGGCCTGGCCATCTATGACCGTCTAGACTCCGATCTGCCAGCCGATCCCAACCTAAGACAGACGGTCTGGCGCCAGCGCGAGATCGAGAACTATCTCTCTCAAGAGGAAACGCTCTTGGCCTATGCCGAGGCTTTGGGTCGCGATCAGCACGGACCGATCTTCGGCCTGGCGTGGCGCAAGGTGATGAAGGAGACAGTGGCGGAAATAGAGGCTGCCCTGAGGTCGCTCGGTAAGCCGTCTCCTTGGGGAGCCGAAATCAAGGCCAGCGACGACTTTCTCGATCCGCTGTTCAAGAAATTCTTCGAGTTGCTGAGTTTACCGAACCTGATGCGCAAGACGGACTATCACACCCTCGCACCATACGTCTCGGCGGCCGCGATTGACGACGACGTCAAAGCTAAGCTCGATCAGATCGCCAGCGCGGCGCAGGCCGCGAAGCCGCGAACGGACTAGGCTGATGGCGAAGCGAGCTGCGCCCGTTCAAGCGAAGCGCCAGACTGCGATCTGTTCTGCCAGGGGCCGACTTTCGAAGCTGGCTCAACATGCCCAACGAGCAGCTCGACGAGCTCCGTCCCCTGGACGTCGTTCGGCAAGGTAAGGCAGAGGCTGTTGCCGACCTCGCGGAGAACATCCTCCTGGGGAACACGATTTGAGTGAGGGACAGGCAGACCCGGACGACGTGGGTTTGCTCGTCCGGGCGGTCCCTCGCCAACTATTCGGAAATTCCGAATGGTTCACCCAGCGCCTCCAACCGGCACCAAGATTGACAGCGCTGCCGCGGGGAGTAAGAATTCGGAGAGTATGACTCTTACCGGCGCCGGGAGGACAGATGCGCATTACCAGCAAGGGGCAAGTCACCATTCCTATAGAGATCCGGGAGCGCGTTGGGCTCCTGCCGCACATGGAGGTGCGCTTCGAGGTCGAGGGCGACGCCGTCCGCATCCTCCGCGAAGAGAAAGCGTCCGGGGGTCGGGGGCAGAGGCTGTTGGAGCGGATGCGGGGGCGGGCAACCTCGGGGATGAGCACCGAGGAAATCATGGCGCTGACCCGCCGGGAGCGCTGAGCAGCGTTCTGGTCGACAGCAATGTGATCCTCGACGTAGTGACCGACGATCCGCGGTGGGGCGAGTGGTCGTCCTCTATGCTCGCCCGCTGTGCCGAGGGCGGCATGCTGGTGATCAATCCGATCATCTACGCGGAGGTCTCAATCGGCTTCGAGCGCATCGAGGATCTCGACGGGGTGCTCCCTGCGGACTCCTTCCGCCGAGATCCCTTGCCCTGGGAGGCTGCTTTTCTGGCCGGCAAGTGCTTTCTGGCGTATCGCCGACGCGGAGGCTCCCGCCGCTCTCCCTTGCCCGACTTCTACATCGGCGCACACGCGGCCGTCACCGGTCTGCCCCTGTTGACCCGCGACGCTCGCCGTTACCGCACCTACTTTCCCGGTCTAAGCATCCTGGCTCCCGAGGACAGGGAGGCAAAATCCAGGTGAGCAGGGGGCTGTCAGCAAGGACTGCCGGCTCGCGACGCTGGTATCCTGAACGCCTGACTCCGCCCGCCCGCGCCGCCGCGCTCGCCGTAGTCCTCGCCCTCACCGCCTGCGCCGGCGCGCGCTCGGCGCGGTCCGCGGCCCAGCCGGTCGTCGCCGTGCCCGACCTCGAGGTGCGGAGCCTTCTGCTCCTCCTCGCCGACCGCGAGGTCTACGAGCCGTTCACGGTGCAGCAGGCTCTGAAGGGCGGGCCAGCGCTGCGCGAGGAGCTGGCGGTGGCGCTCGGGCGGGCTCGCGATCCCGCGGGCCGGTCGACTCTCGAAGGGCTTCTCCTCGACGAGGCTCCGGCGGTGCGGCGGGCGGCGGCGTTCGGGCTGGGGGCTCTGGGCGACAAGGGCGCGGTGCCGGCTCTCCTGCGGCGCGTCGCCGACTCCGACCGGGAGACGGGCGTCCTCGCGGTCGAGGCGCTGGGGAAGCTCGGGGCGCCGGTGACGGAGGTCGGCGACCACCTGCTGGCGGTGCCGGAGGACGAGCGCTGGGCGCGCCTCCTGCCTCATCTCTTCCGCTTCAAGGAGGAGGCGCGGGTGCCGCTCGCCGAGCAGGGGCTCGCCTTGAAGGACCCCGAGCTCCACGCTCGCGCCGCCTACGCCCTCGCCCGCGAGCCGCTGCCGGAGGCCGTCCCCATCCTGCGCAATCTGCTCGTCGATCCCTATCCGCAGGTGCGCGCCTGGGCCGCGCGGGGCCTCGGGATCGCGGGCGACGGCAAGGACCTCGCGCGCCTCGAGCCGCTGATGTCCGAGGCGGCCGCGATGGGCGCGGCGGGCATCGAGGAGGGGCCGTGCGTCGAGGCCCTGCGCGCCGCCCAGGCGCTCCTCGCGGCGAAGAAGGGCGAGCCGCCGGTCGGCTGGCGGACGCGCCTCGCCACGCTCGCCGCCGACCCGCGCCCCGGCGTGCGGGTGACCGCCCTCGAGCTCGCCGGCTACTTCCCGCTCGAGAACTCGTCGCTCGGCACCTCGCTCGCCGCGCGGGCCTCGGAGGCCGGGGCCGCGCCTCCCCGCGAGCGCGGCGCCGCCCTGGTCTCCCTCGCCCGCGCTGGACACCCGCAGGCGCGCGCGCTCGCCGCCGCCGCGGCCAAGGCGAAGGAGCCCGACGTGCGGTCCCACGCGGCGGAGGCGGCGAAGCTCCTCGGCGCGGCCGAGATCCTCGACTCGCTCGCCGGCGACTCCGCGCCGCTCGTCCGCGAGACCGTTCTCGCCGCGCGGCTGGAGGACGAGAAAGGGGCGACGCCCGCGGCCGGAGCCAGCGGAGCGGCCGGAGCGAACGCGGCCGGCACAGTCACCGGAGCCGGCGGCTTCGCGCGCGCCGCGCTAGGCGACGCCGACGAGGGGGTGCGCGCGACGGCCCTCGACTGGCTGGCGACTCATCCCGTCCTGCCGCTCGAGGACCTCGGGCCGGCGCTCGCCCGCACTCTGCGCGACGAGAGCGTCGAGCCCGGGCAGGCGGCGGTCAAGGCGGTGGCGGCGCGGGCCGAGAAACAGCCGCTCGAGCGCGGCGCGCTGATCGAGCTCCTCGAGCGCACCGCCGCGGGCGCCCGCCCGGCGCTCCGCCGCGAGGCGGTCGCGGCGCTCGCCAAGCTGGGGCGGCCGGCGCCCGCGGCGGCGGGCCCGATCGCCCAGAAGACGGTCGAGGAGTACCGCCAGGTGGTGCAGCGCACCCGCCGGCCGCGCCGGGTCGAGCTGCGCACCTCGAAAGGGGCGATCGAGATCCGCCTCGACTGCCCGCGGGCGCCGCTCACTTGCCTGAGCTTCCTCGACCTCGCCGCGCAGGGCTTCTACGACGGGTTGAGCTTCCACCGCGTGGTGCCGGACTTCGTCGTCCAGGGCGGCGATCCGCGCGGCGACGGCTACGGCGGGCCGGGCTACACGCTGCGCGACGAGATCGGCCGCCTGCGCTACGCCCGCGGCGTCCTCGGGATGGCGCTCGCCGGGCCCGACACCGGCGGCAGCCAGTTCTTCCTCACCCTCTCGCCGCAGCCCCACCTCGACGGCGGCTTCACCGCCTTCGGCGAGGTGACGCGGGGGCTCGACGTCCTCGACCAGATCGAGGCCGGCGACCGCATCGAGCGCGTGCGCGAGCTGCCCTGAGGAGTGCGCGGCCGGCGCGCGCCGTCCGCTGTCGGCTCGCCGTGACCTATTCCGTCCGTGTTCTGTCCTCGAAAAGCCAAGCAATGCCCTGAATTGACCAAGCGCTGTCCTTGGATGGCTATTCTGTGTCCTGATCTATCCAATCCATGCCCTGAAAAGATCAAGTACTGACCTAAATCATTCGGAATGTGTCCTGGCGTAGCTACGCGGTGACCTGGCATGGCCGCGCCGTGACTTTTCATGACCATGACATGTCTCGGAATGACCAAGCCTGGTCCTCCCATGTCCAGATGGTGCCTCGGCACGACCGTTATCGGTCCTATTTCATCCGCTCTGTGACCTAAAATAAACAATCGCCGCCCTCAAATTACGGAGAAATGTCCTGAGTTGTATGGCGAATGCCCTATTTCCATCAGGTGTTGTCCTGAAACCACGGCGCCGCGACC
>DATBQN010000473.1:0-5192 GCA_036560825.1 Thermoanaerobaculia bacterium | reverse complement strand
GCGAAGGAGCCGCCGAGCGCCGAGCGGATGCGCTCGCCGCGATGGTGGAGGTTGACCGCCGCGGCCTCGCAGCCGGCGCGGGCGAGCTGCTCGAGCGTGCGGGCGAGGAGCGGCAGGCCGGCGACGGGGAGGAGCGGCTTGGGGATCTCCTCGGTCAGCGGGCGCAGCCGCGTGCCCAGCCCGGCGGCGAGGACGAGCGCCCTGACGATCAGCGGAAGATCATCTCCGGAGGCGCCTCCGGATGCTCTTTCAGGTAGTCCTCGTAGAGGCGCAGGTAAGAGCGGCGCTCGCCCTTGTCCGGATCGAAGCCGCAGCGGCGGGCGACCGTCTGGGCGCCGTCCCCCTCGAACTCGGCGAAGTCGCCGATCGGAGTGTGGTCGAGGGCGATGGTGACGCCGCCGAGCTGCCACTCCTCCCGCATCTTCTGGTAGCGACGGACCACGTCGTAGCCCAGGTTCTGGAAGATCTCGCGCGCCTCGTCGGCGTTCTCGACCTCGACCTCCCGCTCCTCGCGAACCTTCATGTTCCCCTCGAGGCGGAGCGGCCCCTTGAAGGTGAGGCGCGCGCGCTGCCCGTCGGTGCGCAGCCTGAGAATGCGCCCCGAGGAGAGCAGCTCGCCCTTTCGATCGAGGATCCAATTGTCCTCGAAAGCAGACGGTCCCCGCCGATCCGCTTCCAGCTCCTGCAGTCGTTCTCGCAGCTTGTCGAGCTCAACTCCCGGAAACTTGATCTCGCGCTCGAGGTTGTCTTTGCTCCTCATGACTCACGAAGGTGCCAGCCGGTCCAACATGCGCGCCACGGAGCGGATGCCGTTGTAAAAATGGCTGATGTTGAACTTCTCGTTGGGGGCGTGCAGGGCGTCGTCGTTCAAGCCGAAGCCGAGGAGGAGCACCGGCACCCCGAGGACCTGCGAGAAGGTCGAGACGATGGGGATCGAGCCGCCCTCGCGCATGCGGACCGGCCGCGCGCCCCAGATCTCCTGCATCGCCTCCATGGCCGCGTCGACGATCGGACCGCGCGCCTCGACGATCACCGGGTCGGCGCCGTGGAGGTAGGAGACGTCGACCGTCACTCCGGGAGGAGCGATCGACTGCACGTAGTCGGTGAAGAGGCGGACGATCGTCTCCGGCTTCTGGTCGGGGACGAGGCGCATCGAGACCTTGGCGCCGCCCCAGGCGGGGAGCACCGTCTTCGCCCCCCTCCCCTCGTAGCCGCCGAAGATGCCGTTGACGTCGCAGGTCGGCCGCGCCCCCACCCGCTCGCGGGTGGTGTAGCCCTGCTCGCCGAAGAGCGCCTTGACCCCCAGCTCGCGGCGGTAGGCGTCCTCGTCGAAGGGGAGCTTCGCCATCTCCTCCCGCTCCCAGGCCTCGAGCGGGCGGACGTCGTCGTAGAAGCCGGGGATGAGGATCTTTCCGGTCGCCGAGTCCCGCAGGCGATCGATGATGTGGCAGAGGGCGTTGAGCGGGTTGGCGACGCCGCCCCCGTAGGTCCCGGAGTGGAGGTCGCGGTTGGGACCGGTGACCTTCATCTCCATGTAGGCGAGCCCCTTGAGGCCGTAGACGAGGGCGGGCTGGCCGGGCGCGTAGAGCGAGCTGTCGGAGATCACCACGCAGTCGCAGGCGAGGCGCTTGCCGCCGTCGGCGCGGACGTAGCGGTCGATCGACTCGCCGCCCGCCTCCTCCTCGCCCTCGACCAGGAACTTCACGTTGACCGGCAGCGTGCCGCGCTCGGCGAGCATCGCCGCGACCGCCTTGAGGTGCGCGTAGGACTGGCCCTTGTCGTCGGTCGCGCCGCGCGCCACCAGTTTGTCGCCCTCCTCGGTGGGCTCGAAGGGGGGGTGCCGCCAGAGGTCGACGGGATCGACCGGCTGCACGTCGTAGTGGCCGTAGAAGAGGACCGTCGGCGCGCCCGGCGCCTTTCTCCACTCGGCGTAGACGAGCGGGTGTCCGGCGGTCTCGATGAGCTCGGCTTCGAGGCCCGTCTGGCGCATCTTCGCGAGGAGGAACTCGGCGGCGCGCCGCACCTCGGCCTTGTACTCGGGGTCGGTCGAGATGGAGGGGATGCGGATGTAGTCCTTGAGCTCCTCGAGGTAGGCGCTCTTCTCGCGGTCGATCCTGCCCAGCACGTCGCGCGTATCTCTCGCGGCCATCGAATTCGCTCTCCTTGTCCGGCCCGGCCAGTCTAGCAGAGTCGTCCGGGGCGCCCGGGCGCTCCGGCCAGTCGCCAGGCTCAGACGTCCTGGGCGGAGGCCCGCTCCCGGGCGGCGACGCGGCCGAGCTGGCGGAGGTTGATCCCGTTGACGAGCGCGTGCGCGGTCACCGGCGCGAGCAGGTTGCCGCGCCAGAGCATGAGGGCGCCCAGGAGGAGGCCGGCGACGAGGGCGAAGACGGTCCACAGGCGGAAGGCGCGGCCGGGACCGGTGTGGAGGAGGGCGAAGAGGAGGGTGGCGGGGATCCAGCCGACCGCCGCCTGGACGGCGCCGCGGAAGAAGAGCTCCTCGGCGAAGCCCGAGAGGAGGGCGAGCGCGATGGCCTCGGAGGTGGTGATCGGACCGAGGAGCGCGGCCAGACGGCCTTCGAGGTCGCGCGCGGCGGGGAGGGAGCGCCGGCCGAGCTGCCAGACGGCCCAGAGGGCGAGCCCGGCGGCGAGCCCGGCACCCAGGTCGAGCCACCAGCCGCGCGGCGAGACGAAGAGCGAGAGCGGGATGGGGCCGCGGCGGGCGATGCCGATCCAGAGGCCGCCGGCCAAGGCGACCACGAGGTAGAAGGTCCACGCCATCCGGTAGAAGCGTCCGGCCGGCGTGGACGGCCGGTCGCCGCCGCCGCTAATTGATGGGCTCCTCGGGCTCGTCACCCTCCGCGAGCTCGGCGTCCTCGGCCAGGAGATCTTCCTCCGCGGCGAGGTCGAGACCTCCGCCCTCGGAGCCGGCGTCGCCGTCCCCCTCGTCCGCCGCGGCGATCTCGCCCTCCTCGCGCTCGGCGAGCTTGGCGACGGCGACCAGGCGATCCTCGCCCTCGAGGTCCATCAGCTTGACGCCCTGGGTCGAGCGGCCGACGACGCGGATGCCGCCGATCCCCATGCGGATGATCATCCCCTCCTGGGTGATGAGCATGAGCCCGTCGCCCGGCACGACGTGCTTCGCCCCCACCACCTCGCCGGTCTTCTCGCTGACCTTGAGGTTGATGATCCCCAGGCCGCCGCGGCTCTGCTGGCGGTAGAAGTCGACCGGCGTCCGCTTGCCGAAGCCGCGCGAGGCCACGGAGAGGATCTCGCCCTGCGGGTCGATCGCCTCCATGGCGACCACGCGGTCGCCGGCGCGCAGCGAAATACCGCGCACGCCGTAGGTGGCGCGTCCCATCGGCCGCACGTCGCTCTCGGGGAAGCGGATGGCGAAGCCCTTGGCGGTCGCCATGAGGATGTGCTTGCTGCCGTCGGTCACCCGCACCGCGAGCAGCCGGTCGCCCTCGTCGATGTTGATGCCGATGATGCCGTCGGCGCGCTGGTTGGCGAAGGCCGAGAGGGCGGTCTTCTTGACCGTCCCCTTCTCGGTGGCGAAGATGAGATAGCGGTCCTCGGGGAACTCGCGCACCGCCACCGTCGTCGCCAGGCGCTCGGTGGGCTCGAGGCTCAGCAGGTTGACGATCGCCTTGCCCTTCGACGCCGGCCCCATCTCGGGGATGGCGTGGACCTTGATCCAGTAGGTGTGGCCGCTCTCGGTGAAGACGAGGATGTAGCTGTGCGCCGAGGCGACGTAGAGGTGCTCGACGAAGTCGTCGTCCTTGGTGACCATGCCGGTGCGCCCCTTGCCGCCGCGGCTCTGCTGGCGGTAGAGGGCGAGCGGCGAGCGCTTGACGTAGCCCGAGCGGGTGACGGTGATCACCATGTCCTCGTCGGCGATCATGTCCTCGATCGTGATGTCGGAGGTCTCGGGGATGATCTCGGTCCGGCGCGGGTCGCCGAAGGCCGCCTTGAGCTCGGCGAGCTCGCGCTTGATCTCCTCGAGCACCAGCTGGTCGGAGGCGAGGAGCGAGCGCAGGCGCTCGATCAGCACCATCAGCTCGCGGTACTCGTCGACCACCTTCTGCCGCTCGAGACCGGTCAGGCGCTGCAGGCGCATGTCGAGGATCGCCTGCGCCTGGACCTCGGAGAGCGAGAAGCCCTCCATCAGCCGCTCGCGCGCCTCGCCGGGACTGGCGCTGGCGCGGATGGTGGCGATCACCTCGTCGAGATGGTCGAGGGCCTTGAGGATGCCCTCGAGGATGTGGGCCCGCTCCTCGGCCTTCCGGAGGTCGAAGCGGGTGCGGCGGATGATGACCGTCTTGCGATGGTTGAGGAAGTGTTGGAGGAGCTCCTTGAGCGTCATCACCCGCGGCTGGTTGTCGACGATGGCGAGCAGGATGATGCCGAACGTCGTCTGCATCTGGGTCAGCTTGTAGAGCGAGTTGAGGATGACCTCGGGGACCTCGCCGCGCTTGACCTCGAGGACGATGCGGATGCCGTCGCGGTCCGACTCGTCGCGGAGGTCGGAGACGCCCTCGATCCGCTTCTCGCGGATGAGCTCGGCCATGCGCTCGATGAGGCGCGCCTTGTTGACCTGGTAGGGGATCTCGGTGATGACGATCGACTGGCGCTCGCCGCGCTTCTCGGTCTCGATCGCCGCCCGCGCGCGGACCTGGATGATGCCGCGGCCGGTGGTGTAGGCGGAGCGGATGCCGTCGAGCCCGTGGATGAAGCCGGCGGTCGGGAAGTCGGGGCCGGGGACGGCGCGCATGAGGTCGGTGACGGGGACCCCGGGGTCCTCGATGAGCAGGAAGAGCGCGTCGATCACCTCGCCCAGG
The DNA here is from genome assembly GCA_036560825.1 of Thermoanaerobaculia bacterium. Lineage (GTDB taxonomy): Bacteria > Acidobacteriota > Thermoanaerobaculia > Multivoradales > UBA5704 > DATBQN01. Next base: position 354 of record DATBQN010000473.1, on the reverse strand, counting down.
TTGTGCGGCGGGATGTTGGTCGCCATGCCGACGGCGATGCCGGTGGAGCCGTTGACGAGCAGGTTGGGGATGCGCGCCGGGAGGACCAGCGGCTCGCTCTCCGAGCCGTCGTAGTTGGGAACCCAGTCGACGGTCTCCTTGTCGATGTCCTCGCGGATCATCTCCTCGGCGAGCTTGGTCAGCCGCACCTCGGTGTAGCGCATCGCCGCCGGGTTGTCGCCATCGATCGATCCGAAGTTGCCCTGGCCGTCGACCAGCGGGTAGCGCATGGCGAAGTCCTGCGCCATGCGGACGACGGTATCGTAGATGGCGCTGTCGCCGTGCGGGTGGTATTTGCCCATCACGTCGCCGACG
>DATBQN010000472.1:0-7465 GCA_036560825.1 Thermoanaerobaculia bacterium | reverse complement strand
CACCCACCCCCCTCCTGTCCTCCCCCCTTCTCCAACCCGCCCCCTCCCAGGGGGGAGGGACCCCAGGCAGAAGGTCGAGGAAAATCGAACCGACTTTCCAGCGCAGCCGTCGCCGCGATCGTCGCCGGCGCCGCTACTAGGGCTCCCCTCGGTGTCCAACCTCCGCGTCCCGCCCTCCTGGGAGATCCCCGAGCGGCTCGTCACCCCGGAGCCGGTCTTCTGGAGCCGGCGGCAGATCCTTGCCGCCCTCGGCCTGGGCGCCGCGGCGGCGGCGCTGCCGCTGCCCTTGGCCTGCTCCGCGCCGGCGCGGGATGCCGCGGGCCGCGACGTCTCCGGCCGCATGCTGGAGCCGGCGACCGGAGCGCGCTACGCCGGGCTCTTCCCCGCCCGGAAGAACCCCGCCTACCCGGCGGGCGGCCGCACGATCACGCCCGCCGACCGCGCCGGCGCGTGGAACAACTTCTACGAGTTCTCGTCCACCAAGGACGCGGTGTGGAAGCTGGCGGTGGGCTATCCCGCCGCGCCGTGGACCCTCGAGATCGGCGGCCTCGTCGCCAAGCCCCTGACCCTGGACCTCGACGGCCTCATGAAGCGCTTCCCGCTCGAGGAGCGGATCTACCGCTTCCGCTGCGTCGAGCGCTGGGCGATGGTGGTGCCGTGGACCGGCTTTCCCCTCCGCCGGCTGATCGACCTCGCGCAGCCGCTGGGGTCGGCGCGCTTCGTCCGCTTCGTCTCCTTCCGGGACCCGGAGCGCTGCCCGGGCATGAAGGAGACCCTGGCCTACTACCCCTGGCCCTACCACGAGGGGCTGCGCCTCGACGAGGCGCGCCACGAGCTCGCCTTCGTGGCGGTGGGGATGTACGGCCGTCCGCTGCCGATGCAGAACGGCGCGCCGCTCCGCCTCGCCCTGCCCTGGAAGTACGGCTACAAGGGGCCGAAGTCGGTCGTCCGCCTGGAGCTCACGGCGGAGCAGCCGCCCACCTTCTGGAACGCGCTCGAGCCGGCCGAGTACGGGTTCTACTCGAACGTGAACCCGCAGAAGCCCCATCCGCGCTGGAGCCAGGCGGTCGAGAAGGACATCGGCACCATGCAGGAGCAGCCGACGACCCACTACAACGGCTATGCCCGCGAGGTGGCGGGTATGTACAGCGGGAGAGAGGTCTAAGCGAAAAGGGGAGCTAGAACTTGACCGCGATGCCGCCGAGGAATCGCTTGTGCAGCTCGGAGTCGCCGGGCTGCAGCGGCGCGGAGCTGCGGGAGATCTCCATGTTGAGCTGCACCGCCCAGGTCCCCGCCAGGTCGAAGAGGATGTTGAGGTCCTGGGAGAGCATGAGCTGCAGCCGCTCGAGGTCGAGCGCGGAGCCCGCGACGGAGGTGCCGGCGAGCGGCGAGAGCTGCTGGGAGAGGCGGTGGAAGGCGATGAAGACGCCGGTCGCCGTGCTCTGGAAGCGGGTGTCGACCGAGGTCGTCAGGTACTGCACCCGGTTCTCGTACGACTGCTTGGAGGCGGCGTAGTAGGTGCCGCCGCCGCCCGAGGCCAGGCTCGACTCGAAGGTGCTGAGGATCTTGGGCGCCAGGTGGCGGGTGACCGAGAGGCGCAGCTCCGGCACCCGGTCGCCGGGCACCAGGTAGAGGCTCTCCAGGCGGTCGAAGAGGTCCTCGCTGAAGTAGAGCCGCACCGTCTTGCCGAAGGTGCGGTCGACCGCGCCCAGCGACACCGCGTTGCCGTCGTTGCCGGCGCGCGAGAGGTGCACCTCGTAGCAGGAGCGGCTCCCCTCCTCGCACAGGTTGGCTTCCTGATAGAGGGTGGGGAGGAAGGCGGGCGCGAGGGGGCTCGTCGTGCTGTAGGCGCGGCGGGAGGCCGCGGTCTCGAGCTGCCAGTCGTCGCCCAGCCGCAGCACCACGCCTCCCCGCGGCGTCATCTCGACGCTGCCGTCGGCGAGCGTGCTGTAGAGGCCGTACTCGACCAGGAAGGACGGCTGCAGGCGGAAGCTGCCTCGGCCGAAGAGGTCGAGGTCTCCCGTCCCCGGCACGTTGAGCGACTGCGCGCCGTCGGCCAGCCCGTACTGCTGCTCGCGGTAGCGGATGCCGGCCTGGAGGGTCGTGCGGGGGCTGAACGAGGTGGTGTACGAGCCCTCGACGCGCCAGGTCCGCGACGCGTCGGGGATCGCCGCCGGATCGTTCACGCTGGCGCGGTTGAAGTTGCTCTCGCTGGTGTACTGGGCGGCGAAATCGGAGCGCCCGTCGCCCATCGGCTGCGACCAGCTCACCCGGTAGTGCTCGAAGTCGATCGGCGAGTCGACGCCCTGCTGGTGGGCGCTCATCCGGTTGGAGAGCGAGCTCACGTTCAGCTTGCTCCCCGGCGAGCTCTCGAGGTCGAGGGAGACCGCGCTCGTCTGCGCGCTGCCCGAGCCGCCCGCGAGCTGCGAGGTGGGCTCGTACTGCCAGAAGTGGCCGCGCAGCCCGACCTGCATCTGCCCGAGCTTGCCCTCGATCCCCACCCGCGCTCCCGACACCGACGACTCGCTCGCGGCGGTGGCGCCGTCGACGCCGGTCATCGCCTGCAGGTCGGTGTGGAACTGGGAGAGGAGGCCGTTCGCGGACGGCGCCGGCAGCTGATTCTGGGTGAGGCGGGCGGTCTCGAGGCCGGCGATCTCGATGTCGCGCAGGACGTCCGCCGGGATGCGCGCGCGCAGCGACCAGACGTCCTCGCCGGCGGGGGCGGGCCCGGCCGGATCCTTGCGGGTCTGCTGGCTGAGCTCGAGCTCGAGGAACTGATAGGCCTGGGAGGTGGTGCGGGTGAGCATGATGACGACCGGCTCGAAGCCCGTCTTGTGGGCGATGATCTTGTAGAGGCCGGCGGGGAGGTCCTGGAAGAGGAAGTTTCCCTGCGCGTCCGTCGTCACCTTGTGGAGGCTGAAATCGGCGAGCTGGTAGGCGTAGACGCCGGCCGCCGCGATGGGCGAGGAGGACTCGCCGCGCACCCGCCCCGCGACCCCGGGGATGCGGCCCTGGTCGGCCGCGGCCGCGCGTCCGGCCGGACCCAGCGCCAAGAGGAGCGCCACCGCCGTCAGTGTCTTCTGGATGCCGGTCGGCATGACCTAGATCTCTATGCCTACAGGTGAGGAGTCTAGACCTCCGCCTACCCCCTGTCAAACCATCCGGATCGACCCCGGCAACCCCCCTGGGAAGGGCCGTTTCGGGGCGGTCCCTTCCTCTGATATACGCGCCGCGAGCCGGGCCGGACGGGGCCGTCACGAGGCCTACGGACCGGGCGTTCGACCGGCGACCGTGGCGAGCACCGCGGCGGCGCCGGCGCGCTTGAGCGCCGCGGCCGCGGCGTCGAGCGTTGCGCCGGTCGTCGCGACGTCGTCGACGACGAGGACGGCGCGCCCGGCCACCGCGTGCCGGCGGCGGACGCGGAAGGCGCCGCGCGGGTTGGCGAGGCGCTGGGGACGGCCGAGCGCGCTCTGCGGCGGCGTCGAGCGCCGGCGGGAGAGCGCGGGCACGAGCGGCCGGCCGAGGGCGAGGGCGAGCGGGCCGGCGATGCGCTCGGCCTGGTTGTAGCCGCGGGCGAGGCGCCGCCGCCAGTGGAGCGGCACCGGGACGACGAGGTCGACGCCGCCGAGCTCGGCGAGGAAGGCCGCCGCGAGCTCGCGGCCGAGGTGGCGCCCGAGGTAGTCGAGGCGGCCGAACTTCAGGCCGCGGACGACGGCGTCCAGGGGCGGCTCGTAGCTCCACAGGGCGAGCAGGCGGTCGAAGGCGGGAGGGCGGGCGCGGCAGCGGCCGCAGGCGTAGCCGGCGGGGACGGCGGCGCCGAGCGGCGCGGCGCAGAGGGCGCAGACGCCGCAGCCCTCACCGCCGAGAGGCCGCAGCCGGCCGCGGCAGGGGGCGCAGAGACCGAGCTCCGCCGAGGCCGGCAGCGGCTCGCCGCAGCTCAGGCAGGCGGCGGGGAGGACGGCCGCGAGGAGGCGGTCCCGCCAGCCGCGCGGTATTTGCTCGGGGTGCTCGGGGGCGACGCCCGGCGGGCGGACGTCGTATACCTCCTCAGCCGGCATGGGAACCGCCCCGGACGCCGTCCAAGCCGCAGCGACCGACGACGATATACTCCGCCGGCCCCCCTGACGCGGGTCCGCTCGGCCGGCGCTCGGGCCGGCGATCGCGCCAAGGGATCGAACAAGAATCGAAAAGGAGGGACTTTGGCCCGCATCCGACCGCTCTTCGGCAGCCTCGCGCTGCTGCTCGCCGTCCTCGCGCTCCCCGCGCTTCCCAGTACGGCGCGGGCCGAGGACCTCTACACCTACTCCGTCGCCGCCCTGGGCGGCGTCGGCGGCTCGCCCGACGTCAACGGCGCCAACTACGGCAACAGCGGCTACCAGGTCAACCTCGGCCTGGTGACCGAGCCGCGGACGGTGCTCGGACTGCGCGTCGGGAAGCTGAGCCTCAACCGCCCGGCGGTCTTCGGCACGCTCACCGGCGCCGACCTCTCCTACGCCACGATCGGCGGCGAGTACCGCCTCCGCCAGGGCTTCTACGACTCCGGCGTCTACATCGCCCTCGGCGCCTACAACCTGCGCGGCCGCGAGGCGGACGGCACCCGCCGCGACCAGACCGCCGCCGGCGCGGCGCTCGGGCTCACCGGCGAGTTCACCATCACCCGCCGGCTGGGGGTGCTGGTCGAGCTCTCCGGCCATTACGCCGACTTCAGCAACCGGGACGTCCAGTTCTTCGCCATGGGGCACGCCGGCCTCATCTATCACTTCTGATCGCGCACTTCTGATCCGCGCGTTTCGAGAGCGGGCGTTCGGCCCGGGCTATGCCGGCCCGGTCATCAGCGACGACATCGCGCTGTCGTCGCGCACCGTGAGCCCGGATGCGTTGCACAGGTTGATCAGCCGCTGGCAGTCGATCCGCGAGCCGCGGAAGGCCACCTGCACGCTGGAGTCCTCGCGGTTGCGGACCATGTGCTCGACGTCGATCCGCGCCTCGTCGAGCACCTCGGTCAAGTCGCTCAGCTTCTGGGTGGGATCGAGCTGGACGACCACCGCGTGCTGCTCGTGGTGGAGCCACCGCTCGACCGGCCGCAGCGCCACCAGGATGACGAGGAGGGCGGCGGTGACGATGGTCGCGTCGGCATAGAAGCGGGCGCCGATGGCGATGCCGATCGCCGCCGCGACCCACAAGCCCGCCGCCGTCGTCAGCCCGCGCACCGCGCCGCGCGACTGGATGATGGTGCCGGCGCCCAGGAAGCCCACGCCGGAGACGATCTGCGCCGCGATCCGCCCGGCGTCGCCGACGTGGAGCGAGACGTGGGTGAGGAGGGTCGCCCCCACGGCGATCAGCATGTGGGTGCGCAGGCCGGCCCATTTCCCCGACCACTCCCGCTCGATCCCCACCGAGCCCGCGAGCACCGCCGCCAGCCCGATCTTGGCGAGCAGCTCCATGAGCTCGGCCATGGTCATCATCCGCGGGCCCTTCCCTTCCCATTCTCGCCTCCCGACAGGTGGGCGAGGATCTCGCGGCGCAGGCCGGGGTCGTCCCAGTTCGTCATGCCGACGAACTTCCGCGTCACCCGGCCGTCGATCACGAGGTAGGTCTCCGGGAGCTGGGTCGAGCCGTAGCGGTGGGCGACGTCCCAGCGCGGGTCGTAGAGCACCATGTCGGCGCGGCGGGTGCCGAGGAAGCTCTTGACGCGGTCGGTCGAGTCGGCGACGGCGACCATCAGCAGGGCGAAGTCGCCGTGCCCGGAGAGGTCGCTCGCCAGCCGCTCGATCGCCGGCGTCTCCTCGATGCAGGGCGGGCACCAGGTGGCCCAGAAGTGGACGAGGGTGACGGGCGCCAGGCGGGAGCCGAGGGGCGCCGGCCGGCCGCTCGCGTCGAGCAGGAAGCCGCCCGGCGCGGCGCTCTCGCCGCGCGGCCAGAGGAGGGCGGCGAGGGCGGCGACGGCGATCGCCGCGAGGGCGATCTTCACGCCGCGGCCGAGCGGGGCGGCCTGGGGAGGGGGCGAGGAATTCGCGGGCGCTGCGGACATGTTCCCCTGACCGTGGAAGCAGACGAAGTCTCGGGCGGTAGGATACCCCAACCCGGATCATGAGCCGCGCACCTCGCAACGGCGCCCGCGCCGACCGCTCAGAACGCTCCGCCCGCGCCAATCGCGCCGATTCCTCGCAGCCTGCCGCCGCGCTCCAGCCTGCCGCCGGCCCGCGCACCGCGTTCCTCGTCGGGCTCGTCCTGCCGGGCCAGCCCGGCTACGTCGTCGACGAGCACCTGGACGAGCTCGCCGAGCTGGCGCGGAGCGCCGGCGCCGCGGTCGCCGGGCGAGCGGTCCAGTCGCGCAAGGCGCGCGATCCGGCGACCTACGTCGGCAAGGGCAAGGCCGAGGAGATCGCCGCCGCGGCGAAGGCGCTGGGCGCCGGACTGCTGGTCTTCGACGACGACCTCTCGGGCAGCCAGGCGAAGAACCTCGAGGAGGCGACCGGCCTCGCGGTGATGGACCGCAGCGCCCTCATCCTCGACCTCTTCGACCAGCGGGCGCGCACCCGCGAGGCGCGCACCCAGGTCGAGCTCGCCCGCTTGAACTACATGATGCCGCGCCTCACCCGGCGGTGGAGCCACCTCTCGCGCCAGGCCGGCGGCAAGGGCACGCGGGGCGGCGAGGGCGAGAAGCAGCTCGAGCAGGACCGCCGCGTCCTCCGCCAGCGCATCCGCCGCCTGGAGACCGACCTCGAGAAGATCGAGCGCACCCGCGACCTCCACCGGCGCGGCCGGCGCGCGGTGCCGGAGATCGCCCTCACCGGCTACACCAACGACGGCAAGTCGACCCTCTTCAACCGCTTGACCGGTGCCGGCGCGCTCGCCGAGGACCGCCTCTTCGCCACCCTCGACGCCAAGCTCCGCCGCGGCGTGATCGGCGACGGCGCGATGGGCTGGAGCGCTCCGAGCCATGCGGGCCCTGCGGGCAATGAAGGCGATGGGAGCGATGGGAATGTAATGGACGGGAACGACGGCAACGGCAGGGACGGCGGCGAGCGGTCGCCCGGCGTCGCCGTCTTCGTCGACACCGTCGGCTTCATCCGCAAGCTGCCGCACCACCTGGTTTCGTCCTTCCGCAGCACCCTGGGGGAGATCGCCACGGCCGACCTCGTCCTCCACGTCATCGACCGCAGCCACGGGCGGTGGCGCGAGCAGATGGAGGTGGCGCAGGCGGTCCTCGACGAGCTGGGAGTCGACCGCGCGCGGGTCGTCGAGGTCTTCAACAAGAGCGACTTGGTGCCCGCCGACGAGCCGCGCAACGGCGACGCCCGCGATGCCCTCTGGGTCTCGGCGGCGACGGGTGACGGCGTCGCGGCCCTCCGCGCGGCGCTCGGCAAGCGCTTCCAGGCCGCCTCGCCCGCGCGGCACGCGACGTCCGACTCCGCCGATCCCGCCCGTCCCTAGTGAAACCAGCGCCTCGCCTCTCGACGGC
>DATBQN010000471.1:0-5214 GCA_036560825.1 Thermoanaerobaculia bacterium | reverse complement strand
CAGGTCTACGAGATACCGGCCCCCGACCCGGTGGCGCAGGCCAGGGCGCGGCTCGAGCTCCGGCGCGTCGAGGCGAAGCTCGTGCGGGGGCTGGCGCGGAGCCACGGCGACCCGGCGCTGGGGGCGCGCTTCGGCGAGGCGATCCGGGGGGTCGCCATCGCGCGGCTCGACCACCCCTCCCCCGCCGTCCGCGCGGCGATCGAGGCGGCGCGCGATCCCGCCGCCCTCGCCCTCGCCATCGCCGGCGACGCCGGCGGCCTCGTCGACGACCCGGTCACCTACGAGACCGACGTGCTCCTCGCCGCCCTCGCCCTGCCGTCGAGCGCGCCGCGGCGGGCGGAGCTGTGGGCGAAGGCGGCGGAGGTGGTCCGCCGGAGCGACGTCCTGCTGCGCCTCGCCTGCCTCGAGCGCGCCGCCGAGAGCCTCGCCGAGGCCGCCGGCGGGCCGCGGGCCGGCGCGCCGCCGGACGCCTTCGCCCTCGCTTCGATGCGTCTCGACGGCATGCTCGGCGCCGGGCTCGCGGGCGAGGCGGTGGCGACCCTCGACGCCCTGCCGGCCGACCTCCGCGAGCGCCTCCTGGCGGCCCCCGGCGGCACCACGGTCGACGGCTACATCCGCCCCGATCAGCGCCTCTCGCTCGCCGCCGCGCGGCTCCTCGCCGGCGACGAGAGCGGCGCCCGCGCGCTCCTCGCGCGCACCCAGGTCGCCGCCTGGCGCCCGGCCGACGGCAATCTGACGGACGCCTCCCAGCGCGATCCAATGGCGGTCTTCCGGGCGATGCTCGACCGCGCGCTGGCGCCGGCGGGGGGCGATGACGCCTTCCCCCTGCTCGCCGAGTTCGTGGCCACGGACCTCTTCGGGCCGAGCCCGGACGTCTGGGGCGCCGGCATCACCGCCTACGCCCGCCTCGCCGAGCGCGAAGGCTATCCGGCCTTCGCCGCCTTCGCCTGGCGCATGGCCCCGGGCGACGCCGACCCGCCGCCGCCGGAGCCCGCGCTCCTCCCCGCCGCGGCGGCGAAGACGCTCCGTCGCCTGCGCGCCGCGGCGGCCGAGCAGGCGCGTCTCGCGAGCGCGGCGATGTGGGCCGATTACCGCGCGACCGGCGAGCATCCCCGGCCGCCGGCGCTGAGCCAGCGCGACGGCTCGCGCCTCGACCAGGCGCCGTACGTCCAGCTCTACGCGCTCGACCGCGCCGGCCGCCTCGGCCTCGTGCTCATCGACCATCCGCCCTACTACGGCGAGCTCTACCGCCTCCAGCCCCGCGATCCAGGCCAGCCCGGCCTCGTCGGCGTCCTCTTCGGCTCCTGGATCTCCTGAGGCCGAGGAGGCGCCCGCCGCAGGGCGGGCGCCCGCGGAGATCCATGGCATTGGATTCGGGAGAGCGGCAACGGTTTCTAATCCACGGCAATGGATGCGGGAAACTGGCAACGCATTTTGATCCGTGGCATTGGATTCGGGAGACTGGCAACGGTTGCCACTCCACGGCATTGGATTCGGGAAAGTGGCAACCGTTGCCAGTTTCTGGCAAGCGTTGCCGCCCTTAAAAAACTGTTGCCGTTCTCTAGAAACCGTTGCCGCCCGCGAAAAACGGTTGCCGCTATGCCACGCCCGCCGCCAGAAACCGGCAACGGCCGCCGCGAACTGGCGATCGCCGCCAGTCGCAAGAAACGGCCGCCGCTCTTCGGCGACCGCCGCCGGCGAGTGGCAACGGCCACCCGATCGAGCCGGCCACCGCCCGCTCCACGACTGGCTCTGCCGTCCGCACGTGAGCGAACAGTGGGGTCCGGCCCCTTCCCTGTCCGAGGTGGAAGCCGAATACCTTCCGATGACGGGTCCGGAGTCCACCACGCGGGGCCTCGAGGAGCGGTCCTCACGTCCGATGGCCAGCCCTGCTCATGGTCAGATACCGCCCGGGCCAAGGGCCGCCTGCGCCGGGGTCGCCGCGGGCGGACTGACGCCCCCGGCCGGGACGGGCTCGGGCTTGCCGCCCGAGGGGGCCAGGGCATCGAGGAGCTCGCCGCGCAGGGCGAGGAGATCGATGCGGGTGGCGAGGAGGTCGCGGGCCGCCTGCGCGGACTCCTCGAGGGCGGCGGCGAGGGCCGACTCCTTGGCGTCGACCTCGTCCTCCCCCGTCCGCCCCTCCGCCGCCAGGGCGCGGGTGACGCGCAGGTCCTCGGCGGCGAGGGTCTCGCCCTGCCGGGCGAGGCTCGCCGCGGCCCGGGCGCGGTCGCGGGCCGACTCGGCGCGGCGCATGGCGAGATCGAGCTCCGACTGCCGCGCGAGCTTCTCCGCGCTCTTCTGCGCCACTGTCGCCTGCGTGCGGGCGAGGCCGTCCGCCGCCCGGCCCCCCGTCCACAGCGGCAGGGCGAAGGAGACGGCGAGGCTCCAGTCGTCCGCCCGGAAGCGGCGGTAGAAGCGGCCGAAGCTCGCGGCGTCGAGGCGGTAGTACTGGGCCACGGCCTCGACCGTCGGGGCGAGCCGCCGCTGACGGAGCCCGGCGCCTCGGCCGAGGAGGTCCAGAGCCTCCGTATCGGCGCGCAGCTCGGGGTCGGCGGCGCGCGCCGCCTGGAGGTCGTCGGCCGCGGCGGCGGCCGCCGGCAGCTCCTGCTCCGGATCGGCGAGGGCGAGCGCCCCGACGGGGGCGCTGGTCAGGCGGGCCAGCTCCAGGCGGTCGAGATCGAGCTCCGACTCGTTCCCCAGGCGCCCCAGGCGCGCCCGCTCGGCCCGCAGGCGCACCTCCTCGACCGCGAGGCCGATCACCCGCCCCTCCCTCTCCTGGGCCTGGACGCGCGCCAGGCTCCGCCCCAGGGCCAGCTCCCGCCGCGCCGCCGCCTGCACCTTCGCCTGGTCGGCCCAGCAGCGGACGTAGAGCAGGGCCGCGGCGCGCGCCGCCTCGCGCCGCGCCATCTCGCTCTGCGCCCGCCCTTGCGCCGCCCTTGCCTCGGTCTCCAGCAGCTCGTAGCGCCGCGCCGGATCGTAGAGAGTCTGATGCCCCGAGACGCCGACGATCGCCGGCACCCGGCCGAAGACGGCGACCGGCAGGCCGCGCGCGACGCCGGGAGTGGTGCTGAGCTCCGCCTCGGGATGGAACGAATCCCCGGCCAGCCGGAGATCTGCCTCCGTGACCTCCCGCGCCGCGGAGGCGACCGCGACCTGGGGAGCTCGGGCGAGCGCCAGCTCGACGGCCCGGTGGAGGGTGAGCGTCCCGCCTGGCGGCGTTTGCGTGCGGGCGCCCGAGGGAACCCCCAGGGCGCAGAGCAGGAGAGCGGTCAGCGGGAGCGCGGTGCGGTCACTCATGATAGAGACCCTCCAGGATCGAGACGGGCGGCGCGGCTGGAGCCGCTCCCCCGCCGCGCCCAGCCGTGAGATCGCGGTTTACGGTCCGCAGGCGGTCGACTTTCACGCCGCGATCCGCCGCTACGCGGCCGTCGTGCACCCGGGGATGCGGGGGTACAGAGTGCCGCTGTGGGCGGCCTCTCTCCTCGGCGGCCTGACCCGCGATCCCTTCCTGCGCACCAACGCCGTGGTGATGCGGATGTACGGCCGCGGCGAGCCGGGAGATCCGGCGAAGACCGACCCCAGCCTGGGCACCCCCACGACGACCTACGACGCCTGGCTCGAGCGGCAGCACCCGGCGGAGACGCGAACGGCCTGAGCAGCCCGCGGCGTCTTCACCTCTGTGCCCGGGAGAGTGGCCCATTCTTCTCCGACCTTTCGCTCTCGTGGTACCCTTCCTCCCGGCACACCCGGCTGAGCCCGCCCTATGTCCGCTCCCTTCATGCTGCCGGTCGAGGACGATCCGTTCAACTTCGCCCGCTACGCGGATCCGTACCCGAATTACCGGCGCGTGCGCGAGACCACGCCAGTCTACTGGAGCCAGTTGCTCGGCGGTTGGGTGCTGACGCGCCACGCGGATGTCAAAGCGGCTCTGGTGGACAAACGGCTCTCGGCAGCCCGCGCCCGCGACGCGCAGTCGGCGCAGCTCTCCGAGGACCTGCGCCGCCAGCTCGCTCCGGTGGACGAGCTGCTGAGGCGTTGGGCCCTGTTCCAGGACAACCCCGACCACCGGCGGATCCGCCAGGCCCTGTCCGGCGCCTTCACCTCCGGCCTGCTGGAGCAGCTACGGCAGCGCGTCCAGGAGATCGCCGACGGGCTGATCGACGCGGTGCGGGGACGCCGGGAGATGGATCTGGTGGCCGACTTCGCGCTGCGGCTGCCGGCGATGGTGATCGCCCAGCTGCTGGGCATGTCGAGCGGCGACTCCGAGCGCTTCCAGCGCTGGGTACATACCATCGCCCTGTACTTCGCCATCGGGTCGCTCGGCAGCGCGGAGACCATCGCCGCCCTCCGCGAGACGGTCGAGGAGATGGCGGATTACATGCGCGCGATCGTCGACGATCACCGCCGCGCGCCGAGGGACGATCTGATCGGCAAGCTGCTCGGGTCCGGGACCCAGGACGAGCCGCTGAGCGAGGTCGAGATCCTGTCGCAGTGCATGCTCCTGCTGCATGGCGGGTACGAGTCCACGATGAACACGATCAGCAGCGGCATGCTCCACCTCCTGCGTGACCCAGATCAGCGGCGTCTGTGCGTCGAGGATCCCGGCCTGGCCGGCGCGGCCGTCGAGGAGGCGCTGCGCTACGAGCCGGCTTTTCAGTTCGTGGTGCGTGCCGCGGCAGCCGATCTCGACGTCGGAGGCGAAGCGGGCGGCCAGGCGATCCAAGCGGGTCAGCAGGTCGTGTGCGTGCTCGCCGCGGCCAATCGCGACCCCGCGCAGTTTGCTGATCCGGAACGGTTTGACATCCGGCGCGATCCCAACCCCCACCTCAGCTTCGGCTACGGCCCCCACTTCTGCATCGGTGCGGCGCTGGCCCGGATGGAGGGCCAGATCGCCTTCAACACGCTGCTGCGCCGTCTACGCGATCTCCGTCTGGCGATCGATACGCCCCAGTGGCGGCCAGCTTTCGGCGTGCGCTCGCTGGAGACCTTGCCGGTGACTTTTTCCACGGTAGGGCCGGCTGGAGAATGACGCGTTCGGGCGGCTGGTGCGCCTGAAACGCCCCCATCTCTTTATGCCAAAATTAGTTTTTGGCTCGAGCTTCGCGCTCTCGGGCCGCTTTGCCCGGGTGCTGGCCTCGGGGCGGCCTCTGGCGAGAAATAGCCCGGACAACTTTAACTGCCTCTATTTTCAGCCGGCGTGTGAGGCGACGGACC
>DATBQN010000470.1:0-4027 GCA_036560825.1 Thermoanaerobaculia bacterium | reverse complement strand
CGAGGCCGCCGCCCGCGCCGCCGCGGCCGTGGCGGCCCAAGGGAAAGCGCGGTAACGCCGGCGGCAGACCCTCCCCTCGTTCGGCGGCTCCTTCGCCGGCCGAGGAGATCAGACCCCCAGCGCCTCGGCGGCGAGGGCGGTGCCCGCGACGCGGGCGCCGATCTTCGCGAAGGCGACCTCGCGCGACGTCGAGGTGTCGTCGGCGAAGGGCGAGAAGCCGCAGTCGTCGGTGGTGCCGAGGCGGTCGAGCGGGATGAAGTCCGCCGCCTCGAGCACGCGGTCGCGCACCTCCTCCGGCGTCTCGACGCGCGGCGAGATGGGATCGATCACCCCGACGAAGACGCGCTGGCCCGGCCGCGCGCAGTCGCGGATCACCCCCAGGACCCGCCGGCGGTCCGCCTCGCTCGCGAGCTGGACGTAGAAGTTCCCTGCCTCGAGGCTGAAGAGCGCGGGAAGGAGCTCGGCGTAGTCGACGTCGGCGCTGTGGGTCGAGTCGTGGTCGCCGCCCGGGCAGGTGTGGACGCCCAGCTTCCCGCGCTCATCCGCCGAGAAGCGCGCCAGCACCCGGTTGTTGAGATCGACGAAGCTCCGCAGCAGCCCGCCGCTGGGATCGAGCTTGAACGCCAGGCGCCCCTCGGTGAAGTCGACCTGCACCGCGTGGGCGCCGCGGTCGAGGCAGGAGCGGATGTCCGCCGCCGCCTCGTCGACGAGGTCGGCGAGGAACTCCTCGCGCGGGTAGCCCGCGATCCCGTCCTGCGGGTAGAGGAGGGAGAGGGCCGAAGCTGAAATGACCGCCTGCTTGAGCGGCCGGTCGGTCAGGCGGCGCGCCGCGTCGAGGTAGGTGCCGGCGCGGGTGACGTAGCGGAACGGCCCCGCCGCGAGGCGCGGGAGCTGGCGGGTGTGGCCGTCGGCGAAGGGGATGACGGCGCCGTCGGGCGCCAGGTTCGTGGCGCCGTGGACGGGATAGGTCGCGAAGCTCGGCTTGCTCTGCTCGCCGTCGGTCACCACCGGCGAACCGGTCGCCGCGAAGCGCTCGAGGGTGTCGCGCAGAGCCTCGTCGAACAAGGACTCGAGCGCCGCGGGCGCGAGGCGGCCGGCGCCGACCTCGGCGAGCGCCGCGACGAGGCGCGGCGGGCGCGGGATGCTGCCGACGGGTTCGGTGGGGATGGGCATGGCGTTCTCCTCTCCGGGCAGGCGTTCGGCCTATGATACCGAGAGCTCACCTCAACACGGCGAGGAGCAGCCCCGCGATGCGTGCGACCGCCTTCGTTCGCCAAGGACAATGCCACACCCTCAGCTGAGCCACTGATTACGTGGATGCAACGAATACCGCAGCGCTGCTATCTTCCCTATTCCAGATCACCAATACCAACCAGAAGACGAATACTTGGATTGGAGCGGACCACGCGGATGGCAGGTCGATGACGGCATTCCGGGTGAATAGACCAGACCGCCGGACCCTGCCAACTACCTCTCCGTTCTGAACGACTGAGAAGCTCCTCGCGAAGGCAGAGTCTCGCTGCAAGGAGTAATGCCCGGCCTCGAGCTCGAGATCGAAACGAGATCGAAAAGCGCTGAACTTGATCGCGCGAGCGACGGGTTGCCCTACCTCCTCTAGGACAAAGGCTTCGCGCACGAATCCTTCTCGGTAGAGCTTAAAGGGTTTGCTGCCTATCGTTATCTCCCCGGCCTCTTTCCAGCGGGAGACGTCGAGCAACGCGACCTGCTGCCCATCCGCTTCGATCACGAAATCTCGGGAGAAGATGCCAAGTGGCCTTGCTGCAAGCATCGCCTAGCCTCCTTCCTTCCCTGGCGCACGGCTGTCGGTCTCGATTCGTTCAAGGCCTCCGCCCGCGAGCGCCCTTCGCGAAGTCGTCCCATAGCCCGAAGGTCTTCATCTGGTCGGCGAGACCGGTCGCCTTGAGGAGCGCTTCGACCTCGGCGCGGGTCTGGCGCGGCGGGAGGGCGGGGGCGTCGGCGAGCCCCCAGATGACGATGCCGGCGATCGCGGCGTTCGCTTTCAGCTCGCGGAGGTCCGCCTTGTCGAAGGTGTCGGACTCCGCATGGTAGTCGGCGAGATAGGGCGCGGCGTCCTGGTTGGCGACCAGCGTGGGCACTCCTTCCACCAGGTAGTCGTAGTTGTCGGTGCCGACGAAGGCGTCGACGGTGTGGGTGAAGGGACCGAGGCCGGCGGCCGGCGCGAGCGCCGCCTCGACCGCCGGCTTGAGGTCGGCGCGGCCGCCGAGCGAGAAGCCGCCGGTGCGGCCGGTGCCTTCGTCGAAGACCACCTGGGCGCGCACGCGGTCGAGCTCGGCGCGGTGGTTCGCCACCTCGCCCCAGGAGCCGAAGGTCCCCTGCTCCTCGCCCGTGTAGAGCACGAAGCGGAGCGTGCGCCGCGGGCGGAGGCCGGCGCGGGCGAGCGCCATCGCCTGGCGGGCGACGTCGATCACCAGCGCCGCGTTGCAGCCGTTGTCGAGGGCGCCGCGGCCGAGGTCCCAGCTGTCCAGGTGGGCGCCCAGGATCACCATCTCCTCGGGATGCTCGCGGCCACGGATCTCGGCAACCACGTTCGCGGCCTTCGCCGGCGCCGGCGAGTCGCTCGCCAGGGTCAGCCGCACCTTGACCGCCTCGCCCGCGGCGAGCAGGCGGGCGATGCGGAGCGCCCCCTCGCGCTCGACGACGGCGCCGGGGAAGGGCGCCAGCGAGCCGTCAAGGGAGAGGTTGTGCCGATAGAGGAGCTTGCCCGGCCGCGTCGACATCCAGAGCACGCCGGCGGCGCCGGACTGGCGGATGCGCGCCACGATCCCCGGCGTCACCAGGTACTCCTTGAAGAGGTCGTCGAGGCTCTTCATCGGCTCGCTGTGGACGAGGACCCAGCGGCCGCGGGCCTTGCCGCCCGCACCGGCGAATCCCGCCTCGTCGCCCGTTCCGACGTCCGCCACCTCGGCCTCCAGGCCGCCCGCCGGCGTCGGCGATGAGAACGCCATCCCGGCCACCCGCAGCGGCCGGTTGCGCGGCGGCTCCCAGGCGGCGATGGGAGCGGTGATCTCGCCCGCCTCGGCCATCGGCAGCCACAGGCGCGGCGCGGTGTAGCTCTCGGCACGGACCTCCTCGAGCCCCGCCTCGCGGAAGCGCCCGAGCGCCCACTCGACCGCCCGCGCGGCGGCGGGAGAGCCGGTCGGCCGGCCGCCCACGCGGTCGGTCAGCGCCTGGAGGTCGTCGACGATCGGCGTGGTGCCGAGCAGGTGCGCGAGCAGCCCGGGCGCGGGATCGGCCGGCGCGGCCGGAGCGGCGAGCGCGGCGGAGAGGGGGGCGAGGAGGGCGAGGACGGGGAGAGCGAGCGACGGCCTCATGACGGGAGCCTCCGTTCGAGTAGGCACGGACGTTGGGAAGCACGGGAATCGTAGCAGCGTCCGGCGATTCCCGGCAGCGCTCCCATGGAGGTCCTCACCGATCACGACGGTCGAGGCGGCGCCGCCCCCCTACCGTATCTACCCGCGGTCAGCTCAGAACTGGGGGCAGCCGTCGATGAAATCGCACTGCGAGCAGGTGGTGAAGTCGTCACCGGTCCAGATGTTCTCGCAGGTGGTGCACGACTTGCCGCCGAACGGCGGCCGCGTCCCGCAGGTCTGGCACTGCTGGTCGATCGTGAAGTAGTCCGAGGGGCAGATCGGATAGCTCGCCATCGGCACGGGTCGCGGCGCACCGGTGACGGGCGCCGGCGTCTGGACCGCCGGAGCGGGGGCGGGCGTCGTGCGGCCGGGCGCGGCCGCGGCGGCGGAAGCGAGGCCGGCGAGGGCCAGGGACAGGATCGCGAGCGCCGAGCATCGGGTGAGCATGGGTATCTCCTTTACTTCAATGAGTGCTCGAAAGTAGGTTGGCGGGACCATTGCCGCTAGAATCCCGTCCATCGCCAAACCTGGACGGGAGACGAGCCATGCCCGAGGGGCCCGAGGTCGAGACCGAGAAGCTGCACGAGGCGATCCACGAGGAGATCGAGAAGGAGGAGGGAGCGGGCGCCGCGTTC
>DATBQN010000469.1:0-8794 GCA_036560825.1 Thermoanaerobaculia bacterium | reverse complement strand
GTAGGCGTCGCCCCGCCGCGCCAGGACGACCTCGCCGCCGGGCCCGCGGACCGCGATGCGGTCGATCGCCTCGCGGTCGCCGTGGAAGAGCTGCTTGTCGCGCCACTCGCCGGGATCGCGCTCGAGGGTGGTCAAGACCGAGTCGGCCACCGCGTAGGCGTCGGGGTCGCCCTCGACCGCCACCATCACCTCGCCGCTCGTCGGCACCTTGGCGCCGAAGCGGACGACCTTCTCGCCCTTGCCGGTCCGCAGGCGCACCGTCGCCTGGGGACGGTCGAGACCGAGCGCCTTCAGGTCGGGGTGCTCGAGGGTGCGCTCCTTGTCGAGCCCGACGAGCGACTCGACGAGCCCGCCGACCGCGAGCCCGTCGGCGACCGCCGCGCGCGGACGGGTCATCCGCCAGTCGGCGGCCGCGGCGTCGGGCACCGCGGGTGTCTCGGCTGCATCGGACTTGGGGGGCTTGGCCGGCGCGGCCGGAGGCACCCGCTCGAGGCGGAGCTCCTGACCCGGCCGCTCGATGGTCAGCGCGGTGACGTCGTCCTTCTTGAGATCGAAGAGCTTCTTCGCCTGCTTCTCGCGCTCGGCGGTGCCCGGCAGGTCGCGCTCGTAGAACCAGACGAACGCCGCCAGGGCGGCGACGGCGAGGAAGAGGACGAGGAGCGTGCGCGGGCGCACCGCCTACCGCCGCCTCCGGAAGTAGATCCAGATCCCGAGGATCACTCCCATACCCGGCAGGACGAGGAGCGACAGCAGGTAGACCGACCGCAGCTCGCCCTTGCTGAGCGCGAGGTGGACCTGCTCGGTCTTCTTGGGCGGGATGCCGAGGAGCGAGTCGCGCTGGATGAGCCAGTCGAGGGCGCCCGAGAGCATCACCGTGTTGCCGACGTTCGCCTGCAGGAGCTGGTTGTCGGCGAAGTCCGAATCGCCGAAGACGACGAGCCGCAGGCCCTGCGGGCTGGGCGCCGGCGGCGGCACCGGGCTGTCCGGATCGGCCGGCTTGTCCGTCCCCGCCGACACGGCGACCGCGAGGGGCACCGGACCCTGCACGTCGCGCGCGTCCTTGGCGACCTTCTCGAGGTGCTGGACGTCGGTCTCGCCCCAGCCCTCGGCGCTGGTCGAGACGAGCTGGGTGACGGTGAGGCCCGCAGGCGGCGTGCCCTTCCCGACCGAGCGCGCGAGGCTCACCAGCACGGGGAGGTTGCCCTGGCGGAGCGAGCGCGTGATCGGGTGGTCGCCGTAGCGGTTGGCGAAGATCGTCTCGGCGCCGAAGAAGGGCAGCGGGTTCGAGGGGTCGACGACGATGTCCTCGCCCACCTTGACGCCGTAGCCGGCGAGCCAGGCCTCGAGCCCGGTGGGCTGGAGGCCGGTGCCCGGCTCCCGGCCGAGGACGGGATCGAGGAGGACGAGCATGCGGCCGCCCTTTTTCAAGTAGGCCGCGAAGGCGTCGAGCTCGGGCTGCACGAAGCTCGCCTTGGGGCCGGCGACGACGAGGAGGTCGGTGCCGTCGGGGACCGCGGGCTTGCCCAGCGAGGCCCACTCGGAGAGGTCGAAGTTGTCGCGCCCCAGGATGTCCTGGGCGCCCGAAAGGCCGCGCGGGCCGCGGTCGTCGAGCGAGGTCTCGCCGTGGCCGGTGGTGAAGAGGACCTTCGGCTTCCTTCCCTGCGCCAGCTGGATGAGCGCGCCGGTGATCATCTGCTCGCCCTTGAAGCCGGTCATCTCCGGCTTCTGGCCCATCTGCACGGCGGAGAAGTCGACCTCGGCGAGCTCGCTGCTGTCGAGGACGCGGCGGTCCTTGGCCGTCGCGAGGACGATTCCGGGCGTCGTCACCTGGTAGCGGGTGACGAGCTGCTGGGCCTCGACCGGGTTCTTCTCCGGATCGATCATGCGCACGTGGAGGCGCGGCGAGGCCGCCGCGTAGCGCGCCAGGATCTCCTTGACCGGCTGGTAGAGGTCGTCCTGCGGGCGGAGGAAGACGACCGCGTCGACGTCGCGGTCGAGGCGCTTCAAGACCTCCTTGCTCTTCGGCGACAGGGTGTAGAGGCGGCTCTGGGTCCAGTCGAACCGCTTGTAGTACTTCCAGCCGAAGTAGTTGACGAGGAGGAGGAGCGCGAAGACGAGCAGCACGCCGGCCGAGAGCGTCCCCGTCCTTACGAGCTGCCGGCGGCTCGCCTCGCCGAGCTTCCTGGGCTCTCTGGACCGGCCGGGCTCCATGGGTTCTGACATGGCGCCTACCTCCACTTCCGGTCGGCGAGCGCCCGGCTGGTCAGGAAGAGGAAGAAGAGGGTGGTCGAGAGGTAGTAGACGAGGTGCCGCGAGTCGACGATCCCCTTGGCGAACTCGTCCATGTGGTCGAGCAGGTTGACGTAGCCGATCGCCCGCTTCGCCAGCTCTCCGTTGACCAGGTTCTCGAGGAAGCCGATGCTGAAGAGGAGGATGAGGAGCGCGAATGTGATGATCGCCGCCACCAGCTGGTTCTTGGACATCGCCGAGGCGAAGACGCCGACGGCGAGGAACATCGCCCCGATGCCCAGGATCCCCACGTAGCCGGCGGCGACCGGCCCCCAGTCGACCTGGTTGAAGTGGGCGATGATGCCGGCGTAGGCGAGCGTCGGCAGCCAGAGGAAGACGTAGAAGCCGAGCGCCGCCAGGTACTTGCCGGCGACCACCTGGCCCTCGGTGACGGGCGCCGTCATCAGCACCTCGATCGAGCCGGTGCGGTACTCCTCGGCGAGCAGCCGCATGGTGAGCACGGGGAGGAGGAAGATCAGCGTCAGCCAGAAGAAGAAGGTGCCGCCGAAGAAGAGGGTGAGCGGCGGGCCGCCGGGGGAGCGCGGATCGTTGAGGAAGGAGACCACCAGGGTGAAGACGACGCCGTTGACCACCAGGAAGAAGAAGAGCACGACGTAGGCGAGCGGCGAGAAGAAGTAGGCGCGCAGCTCGCGGTCGAAGGTCGCCCAGACGGCTTTCATTGCACCACCTCGCTCTCTGCGGCCGGGGCAACTGGCTCGCCCGCGGCGGCGGCGTCGCGCGTGGTCAGGCGCACGAAGACGTCTTCGAGCGAGGCCTTGGCGGCGTGGAGCTCGAGGAGCACCCAGCCGCGCTCGACCGCGGCGCGGAAGATCGCCTCGCGCGGGTCGGCGTCGCGCTCGCATTCGACGAGGAAGGCCGACTCGCCGGCCGTGCCGATCGCCGCGCGGCGCTCTTCCGCTTTCACCCCGCTCACCCCGGGCAGCGCCGCGAGGACCTCCGCCGCGCCGGCGTTCTCGCCGCCCGGCACGGACTTGAGGATCACCGAGTAGGTCGGGCTCCCCACCCAGCTCTGGCGGAGGGTGTCCGGCGTCCCCTGGGCGACGATGCGGCCGCGGTCGATGATAAGCACGCGGTCGCAGAGGAGCTCGACCTCGGGCAGGATGTGGGTCGAGAGGAGGAGCGTCCGCTCCCGCCCGAGCTCGCGGATGAGCTCGCGGATGGCGATGATCTGCTTGGGATCGAGCCCCACGGTCGGCTCGTCGAGCACGAGGACGCTCGGCCGGTGGAGGATGGCGGTGGCGAGCCCCACCCGCTGGCGGTAGCCCTTGGAGAGGGTGCCGATGATCTGGCCGCGGACCTCCTCGAGGAGGCAGCGCTCGATGGCGCCGCCGATCCGCTCGCGCGCCGCGGCGCCGGCGAGCCCCTCGAGCCGCGCCCGGTAGGCGAGGTATTCCTCGACCCGCATCTCGGGGTAGAGAGCGACGTTCTCCGGCAGGTAGCCGACCTCGCGGCGCGCCTCGCGCGGCGCCTCGAAGAGGTCCTTGCCGCCCACCGTCACCCGGCCGCTGGTCGGCGGCAGGAAGCCGGTGATCATGCGGAGCGTCGTGGTCTTGCCGGCGCCGTTGGGGCCGAGCATGCCGAGGATCTCGCGCTCCTCGGCGCGGAAGGAGATGCCGTCGACGGCGGTGAAATCGCCGTAGCGGCGGCTCAGGTCGTGGGTTTCGATCATGCGCCCTCCCCCTCGTGGCCGCCGGGGCGGCCAGCCCAGATAGCAAACCCGATGCCTTGGGATCGAGGCGCCCGGTGGACCGCGAGGGCGCCTCGAACCGGCCGGAAAGACGCCCTAGAGTATCTTGAGACGCGCCAGTATGGCGCGAGGCGCCGGGAAAGGCCCGGAACGCCGATGCTATGCTCGCCTCCATGGCCGGCGGCGGATCGAGCAAGCCACCCGAGAAGGCGCCGGGGATGAAGTCGGCCTACGAGCTGGCCCTCGAGCGCATGGAGCAGCAGGGGATCGAGCGCCCGCGCGAGGAGTCGCTGACCGACGAGGCGCGCGCCGCCGTCGCCGAGGCGCGGCAGCAGGCCGCGGCCAAGCTCGCCGAGATCGAGATCCTTCACCGCGACCGTATGAAGGGGCTCTTCGAGCCCGACAAGCGCGACGAGGAGGAGCAGACCTACCGCCTCGAGCGCCGCCGCATCGAGACCGAGCGCGATCGCAAGATCGACAAGCTCCGCGGCGAGCGGAGCGCCTGACCCCCAGCCCTACCCCAGCGCCTCCGGGAAGCGCCGCACCGCCGCCGCGCTGCCGCAGACGTAGAGCACGTCGTCGGGACCGAAGCGGACCTCGGCCGGAAGGTCGATCAGAACCTCCTCGCCGCGCTCGACGGCGATCACCGAGCAGCCGGTCCGGCGGCGGACCTCCGCCCCGGAGAGAGCGGACCGCGCGCGGCGCCGCGTCGCGCCGCGCAGCTCCGCCGCCGGCACCCGCAGCACCATGAGGTGCGGATCGACCGCCACCGCCTCCTCGCCGAGGAGCTTGCGGGCCAGCATCTGCCCCGAGACCTGGCTGATCGAGAGGGCGAAGTAGGCGCCGGCGCGATGGATGCGGTCGACGTTCTCCGCCTGGTTGACGCGGGCGATCACCGGCACCGCGGGCACCGCGTCCTTGAGGATCACCGTCGCGAAGAGGGTGGCGCTGTCGGTGTCGAGCGCCAGGATCACCGCCTGCGCCTCCGCCGCGCCGGCCGCCTCGAGGATGCCCGGATCGATGACGTTCCCCACCAGGTCGACCCCCGGCGCCGCCCGGCGGTCGATCACCCGGACCTCCTCGCCGACGGCGAGCAGCAGCTCGACCACCTTGCGGCCGACCTCGCCGTAGCCGCCGACGACGAAGGGCCCGCGGCGCGCCGGCGCCGCGGCGCGGGCGAGCTCGCCGACGCGCTCGACGCTCTGCGGGCTGCCGGCGACCACCAGCACGCTCTCCGCCTGGAGCCGCGCCTCCGGCTCGGGCAGTGCGTGGAGCTCGCCGCCCAGCCACTGGCCGATCACCGTCGCTCCCGTCGTGGCGCCGATCGCGGCCTCCGCCAGGGTGCGGCCGGCGAGCCGGCTTTGCGGCTCGATCTGCACCTCCGCCACGGCGAGCTGGCGCCCGAGCTGCTGCGCGCTGGCGAGCCGCGGGTCGATCCGCGCGCTGGCGCGCGCCGCGAGCGCCGCCCCCAGGATGTGGCGCGGCGTGAACACCGCGGAGGCGCCGGCGAGCATCATCGGCCGGCGGTGGAAGGGCTCCTCGACGAGGGCGAGGATGGGGCCGGTGAAGCCGGACTGGCGCGCCGCGAGGATCAGCGCGGCGTTGGCGTCGTCGCTGCCGTTGGCGATGAGGGCGCGGGAGGAGCGCAGGTCCGCCGCGCGGAGCGCCGCGTCGTCGAGCGGGCGATGGAGGACGCGCTGCCCGGCCTCGAAGAGCCGCCGCGCCGCGCCGTCGTCGCTCTCGAGGAGGAGCGTCGGCACACGGGCGGCGGCGAGCTCGGCGAGCAGCGTCTCGACCGCCGGGCCGTAGCGGTAGATGACGACGTGCCCGACGAGCGCCTCGCTCATCTCCTTGGGCAGCCGCACCTCGAAGCGCGATTCCAGGAACGGGATGAGGAAGAGCGGCACGATGAGGAAGACGAGGAAGACGCCGGCGAACTGCACGCCGACGACGAAGAGGACCATGGCGGGATGCGTCCAGTGCGCGTCGGCGCCGTAGCCGGTCGTGGTGAGCGTCTCGGCCGCCCATTCGAGGCTGTCCCAGAAGCCGCGCGGCCTGCCCTCGAGCCGCGCCATCCCCGCCATGTAGAGGAGCGCCGAGACGACCACCAGCGCCGCGACGCCGGCGAGCGTCAGCGCGAGCCGCCGCCGAGGATGCTCCATCGGGCCATTCTACGGCGAGCTAATACGGCATCTCCTCGTCGCCCAGCCCGAAATGGTGCCCGAGCTCGTGGACCACCGTGTCGCGCACCTGCCGGATGATGTCGCGGCGGTCGCGGCAGTGGCGAAGGATCGGTCCGCGGTAGATGGTCACGCGGTCGGGCAGCGCCGAGTAGTAGGTGTCGCGCCGGGGCTGCGGCACCCCTTGATACAGGCCCAGGAGAGTGCTCCGGCTCGGATCGAGCCCGAGCGACTCGATGACCGCCGGATCGGGCTCCTCCTCGACCATCACCGCCACGTTGTCGAGCAGGTCGGCGAACTCCTCGGGCAGGCCGTCGAGCGCTTGCTCGACGAGGGAATCGAACTCCTCGGGCGGGATGCGCACGGGGTTAGCGTATCGTTTCCCCGCCATGACCGACAGCGCAGGAAGGCGACGCTGGCCGCTCGCGGTCGCGCTGGCGCTCGCCGCGGTCCACATGCTGGTCTTCGATCGCGGCCTGGGCGGCGACGGATGGGCGAGCTTCGCCGCTCTCGAGTCGGTCGTCGACGACGGCGACCTCTGGCTGGAGAACAACCTGCGCGGCGTCTCGAACGGCATCGTGCGGGGCGCCTCCGGCCACCTGGTGATGCAGTACCCGCCGGGGATCGTCGCCCTCGATCTCCCGCCGTTCCTCGCCGCGCGCGCGCTCGACGCGGCGCTGCCCGCGGGATGGCTGGCGCGGGGCGCCGACCTGCCGCCGGTCGGCCGGGTGCCGCGGCGGGTGTTCCTCGAAGCCGCGGCGATCGTCCTCGCCCGCAACCTGGCGGCGCTCCTCGGGATGGCCTGGATCGCCTTCGCGCTGCGCCGGCTGGGCTGGGGGGAACGGACCGCGGCGGCAGCCGCCTTCCTGGCCTTCTTCGGCGGCCCGCTGGTCTTCTATTCGCTGGTGGGGATGACCCACGCCCCCGCCTTCGCCCTCGCCGCCCTCACCGCATGGCTCCTCGTCCGGCAGCGGGAGAGCGCGAGCCTTGCTCTCGCGCTCGCCGTCGGCGCGACGATCGGCTTCGCGACCCTGGTCCGCTACGGCGCGGTCGCCTGGCTCCCTACGGCCTTGCTGGCGGTCCGCGGAGGAGCGCTCCGGCGCTGGACGCTGCTCGCGGGCTTCGCTGCCTTCCTCCCGGTCCTACCCCTCACCTGGCACGCGGCCGCCGGCTCCTGGGGGCCTCCGGGCTATGGCGGCCAGATGGCGATCACCCTCGCCTCGCCCTGGAACGTGCTCTTCTCGCCGCGGCACGGCCTCTTCCTCTTCCACCCGGCCCTCCTCTTGGCCGCCGCCGGCCTGCTCGCTATGGTCTGGAGGCGGACCGATCGCAAGATAGGGATGATCGCGCTCGTCTGGTTCCTCGCCATCGCGACCCTCAACGGCTGGTGGTCCGAGTGGGCCAACGAGGGCGGCTACGGCCAGCGCTTCCTCACCGACGCCCTGCCGGCCCTGGCGCTCGGCTTCGCGGCGGTGCTCGCGGCGGTTGGCGGGCTCGGCCCGCGGCGTTGGCGCAGCCTCGCGCTCGGAGGGATCGCCGCAGCCACCGCGGCGGGCTACCTGCTCTTCTTCGCCGCCGTCGCCGGGCTGGCTCCGGGGCCCGCCCCGCTCCCCTGGCCCCAGCGGCTGGCGGACTACCGGCCCCTCGTCGAGCATCCTCCCGGCCCGCGCGAGATCGCTGCCGGCCTCCGCCGGGCCTCGTTCCTCGTCCGCGCCCTCTCGCCGCCCTAGCGAGATCGACGCGACTGTCACATGTCTTGATTGGGAAAGGGAAGCCGACTGGCGGTTACCGAAGCTTCAGCTAGCCATTCTCTTCGGCTTCCCGGCAGCCGGTGCCTTCTGCATCGCGCCTCCATACGCGCCGCGCTCAACTCTCCGAGCGCGCGCTTCCTTGGATCGAGCCTCAGCCTTCGACAGCGCACGCTTCGCAATCTGCGGGAGATACGCGCCGACGTCAGAATACTTGACGTACCGAATCTCTCTGACCATCGGCGGTAGCTCTTCTGGCTCCAGCCCGAGCACCACGGGCGTCACGCGCTTGTGCTGCGACAGCGCGGCCCCCATCTCGAGGAAGAGCCACCGGCTGGTCAGCGACTCGCGCGTCACCAGAGGAATGACCTCGTCGGCCTCCTCGATGCTCTTCAAGATGGCCTTCGAGAAATCCTCGCCTACCGCATGCTCCGGCTCGAGCAGTCGTACACCGTCACCAGCGTTGCGCAGGCGCCGGCCGAGATCCTGGACGATGTCCCTGTCCTCCTGGGCCGCGCTGATGAAGACCTTGTAACTCATGACGTCACTCCTTGGCGAGTCTGCTTTGCTTGTTTGGCTTGATGGTCCCATGATCGAGGACTCGCCGCGTGAGCTGCTTTACGAAATCGGCCACCTGCGCCTGATCGAGCTCGATGGCTCTGACGCCCTGGATTGGGGCAATGGCCGTATGGTCGACGTGGTTGAGCACCTGCGTCACTCGCTTGTGCTGGCCCAGGAAGGCCCCGATCTCGACCAGGACCCATTGGGAGTTTACGCTCTGGGGCGAGACTAGCACCACCGCCTCCTGACACTTGTCGACGGTCTCCATGACCGTCTCCAGGATCGGGCTGCCGCCCGCGAGGTCTTTC